>DAISHP010000507.1:0-1501 GCA_036822475.1 Bacillota bacterium | reverse complement strand
TGGATACCGGTCCGCAAATCATTATTGACGACGGCGGGGACCTGGTGCACCTCTTGCACACCGAACGGCGGGAACTGGCCGGAGATGTGTGGGGAGGGTGCGAGGAAACGACCACGGGCGTTTTGCGTTTACGGGCCAGGGAACGGGCGGGGGACCTGCTGTTCCCCATGCTGGCGGTAAACAATGCGCTGATGAAGTACCTGTTCGATAACCGGTACGGCACGGGAGAGTCGGTTTGGGCGGGCCTGATGCGGACCACCAACCTGCTGGTGGCCGGCAAGACGGTGGTGGTTTTCGGCTACGGCTGGTGCGGCAAGGGCGTGGCCCGGCGCGCCGCCGGACTGGGGGCCAGGGTGGTGGTCTGCGAAGTTGACCCGGTCAAGGCCATTGAAGCGCACCTGGACGGTTATCAGGTCATGCCGGGCGAGCAGGCCGCCGCCGTGGGAGATATTTTTATTACGGTAACCGGCTGCCGGGACGTTCTCAACGAGTGCCACTACCGCCGGATGAAAGATGGCGCCATTTTGGCCAACGCCGGCCACTTCGACGTAGAGATCAGCAAACCTGATTTAAGCAGGCTGGCCGCGGCGCGCCGGGTGGTCCGGCAAAACGTTGAAGAATTCACCATGCCCGACGGCCGGCGCCTTTATCTTCTGGCGGAAGGCCGCCTGGTCAACCTGGCCGCCGGCGACGGCCACCCGGCGGAAATTATGGACCTGTCCTTTGCCCTGCAGGCCCTTTGCGCCCGGTATATCTGCCGGCAGAAAGGGAAGCTGGAAAAGCGCGTTTACCAGGTGCCGGAAGAAATTGACCGGCGGGTGGCCGAACTGAAACTGCAGTCCCTGGGAATTGAAATCGACGTTTTAAGCAAAACTCAGGAAGAATACATTTTTTCGGCCGGATAAACGAAACCTGCCGGAGGCGGAGGAAAAGGAAAATGTCCATTACTGCGGAAAAAATCAGGGAACAGGTGGCCCGGTACGGCCTGCGCATGGCTTCCTGCGGTCTGGTGGCCGGCACGTGGGGGAATCTTTCCGCGCGCGTCCCCAAAGAAGAGCTGTTTGTGATCACCCCCAGCGGTCTGCCTTATCATGATCTGGCCGGCAAGGATATGGTCGTTTTAAACCTGCAGGGAGAAGTAGTGGAAGGGGAACACCGGCCTTCCACCGAGTATCTGCTCCACCAGGCCATTTATCAGGCCAGGCCGGACGTCAACGCCATCGTGCACACGCACAGCATCTATGCCAGCGCCCTGGCCGTGGCCCGGCAGCCCATTCCGCCGATCCTGGAGGATCTGGTGCAAATGGTTGGCGGGGGGGTGCCGGTAGCCCCTTACGCCCGGGCGGGTACCCCGGAACTGGCGAAAGTCGCCGCCGAAACCCTGGGCTCGCTGGGGGCGGTGCTGCTGGCCAACCACGGCGTGGTGGGCGTGGGGAGAACCCTGGAAGAAGCGCTCGTTGTTTGCCAGATTGTCGAAAAATCAGCCAACGTGTACGTCTGG
>DAISHP010000506.1:0-1511 GCA_036822475.1 Bacillota bacterium | reverse complement strand
AGCGCCGGTTCCGGTTTTGAAAATTGAAAGTGTAACCATGGCGCCCGGCGGGGCGGCCAACCTGGCCGTGAACGTGAAAAGCCTGGGCGCTCACGCCTTCCTGCTCGGCGTTACGGGCAACGACCGGTACAGCCGCTGGCTTTTCCGGCGCCTGCAGGCGCAAGGGATCACCTTTCCGGAAATCCGGTCGCGGGGCCGGCCGACGACTTTAAAAACGCGGATCGTCGCCGGGCAGCAAATGCTTCTGCGCATTGACCGGGAGTTGCCGGAGCCCATTTCCCCTGCCCAGGAGGCGGAAATCGTCCAGCGGGCAGGCGAATTTCTCCCTTCGGCGGCGGCGGTCGTCATTTCCGACTACGCGAAAGGGGTGGTGACAGCCTCTTTGGCTGCCAATCTGATCGCCCTTTGCCGCCGGGAAAAAAAGAAGCTGATTGTCGATCCCAAAGGGACGGATTATACGAAATACTCCGGGGCAAACATCCTTACCCCCAACCTGCGGGAAACGGAAATGGCCACCGGAATTAAGATCGACGGCGAGGATTCCCTGCGGCGGGCCGGGGAAATTCTCCTGGAGAAAATTGGCTGCGAAGCGGTAATAATTACCAGGGGCGAGAAAGGGGCCGCTTTAATTCAACCGGGGACCGAAATCTGGAACCTGCCGGCGGTAGCCAGCGCGGTGTTCGACGTCGCCGGCGCCGGCGACACCCTGGTGGCCGCCCTGGCCCTTGCCCTGGCTGCCGGATGCCCCCTCAAAGAAGCACTCGCCTTCGGAAACCTGGCTGCCGGCGTCGCCGTCCGCAAAAAAGGCACCTCTGCCGTTACCGCCCCGGAGGTTCTCGACCTCCTGAAAACAACTCCCGTTCCCGATTGACCATTTCATCACTTTTAAAAATGCTTTGGGTTGGCAAACAAACGGTCAAGCAAGCAATTATTTGGAGGGAGTGATTTTGATGGGAAAAATTTTAGGTCTTCCCCAGCTCAAAAAAGAAGTTGCCTTCCGCCGCACCGGCGGCTGGCGGACGGTATTTACCAACGGATGTTTTGATTTGTTGCACCCGGGTCACGTGCGGTTGCTGCAGGCGGCGAGAAAGCTGGGAGACGCGCTGGTGGTCGCCGTCAACGACGACTGCTCGGTACAAAATTTAAAGGGAAAATTAAGGCCCCTTATTCCCGCGCCGCACCGGGCGGAAATGCTGGCTGCCCTGGAATGTGTGGACTACGTGGTCATTTTTGGAGAATCGACGCCGGAAAAAGTAATCGCCGAAATCAGGCCGGAAATTTACGTCAAGGCAGGCTACCGCCGGGAGGAGTTGCCGGAAATTGCGCTGGTGGAAGCATACGGCGGGCAGGTCGTCCTTTTTCCCTTATTGACGGGTTATTCTACCACCGGGATTATTTCGCTGATCTTAGCCCGTTGCTGTCACCGGCCTTTTTCTGCCTCCCGGCCGGCTCCTGATCGCTAAGGGCTTCCTCGATCAGCCCGCAAAGTATGTGCCCTACCACCAGGTGAG
>DAISHP010000505.1:0-1515 GCA_036822475.1 Bacillota bacterium | reverse complement strand
TGCCATTGTGGAAAACGCCATTAATGCCGGGTTAAAATATAGCGGGGGCGGGGATTCGCTGGCCAACCCCTTTTACCAGGCCCAGCTGGCGGTGCTGGACAGACAAATCCGGGTGGTTATCCTGGCTTCTACGGCCGGGACCATCCTGGGCGGGTTGTTAATTCCTGCCACGGTAAAGATCTTCGTGCGGGGAATTATGTTGTTGGAGGATACCGGCTCGGTGCTGCGGATTTTGCTCAAAATACTGCTGGCGCCACGTTCTCTTTTCCGGCTGGCCAAAACAGTTCAACTTCCCCAGCCCGGCCGCTTCCGGGACAGTCTGTGCGAACCGCTGCGCATCCCTGTCCATTTTTTAGCGGCCAATATTTTGGTCACCGGCATCTGGACGACTGGCGTCCTCTCTGCTCTGTATGCCGGGGCCTTAAACCCGCAGTTTCGCTCTACGGCTGCCTTAACTTCCGGTATTATCAACGGCGTGGCAACCGTCCTGGCGGCGACGGTGGTGGACCCGACGGCGGCCATGATCACCGACCAGGCCTTGCGGGGGGTGCGCGAGGAAAAGGATGTCCGGCAAATGGCCATCTACCTTGCCTTAACCCGTTTGCTCGGTACCCTGCTGGCCCAGGCCATCTTTATCCCGGGAGCCCGGATCATCGTGTATGTGGTGAGGTTAATTACTTAAAGACAGGAATTAGGAATTGGGAATTAGGGAAAAAGTCCTTACAATGAAACTTCCCTAACCCCTAATCCCTACTAAGGTGGTGAGGTTCTTTGGCAAATCCTCTGGAACAGGCCCGGGAAAGGGCGCAAACTCTCCGGCGGGAAATCGCGGATCACGACTACCGCTACTATGTGCTGGATTCCCCGCTAATTACGGATGCGCAGTACGATCAACTGTTGCGCGAGCTGCTGGCCATTGAAAAACAGTACCCGGAACTGGTAACGCCGGATTCCCCTACTCAACGGGTGGGGGGCAAGCCGCGGGAAGGTTTTGTTACAGTAGCCCACCGGACGCCCATGCTCAGCCTGGCCAATGCCTTTGGCGAAGAGGAGCTGCGCGATTTCGACCGGCGCGTGCGCGCAGCTTTGCCCGGAGAAAAGGTGGAGTACGTTGTCGAATTGAAGATTGACGGTCTGGCCGTTTCCCTTTGGTATGAAAACGGGTTGTTTATCCGCGGAGCGACCAGGGGGGACGGCGAGACAGGGGAGGACATTACGCCCAACCTGAAAACCATTCCGGCCATTCCTTTGCGCCTCCGGGAAACCGTTCCGGCCCTGGAGGTGCGGGGAGAGGTTTATATGACCAAAGAGGCCTTTTTAAAGCTGAACGAGGCCCGGGAGGAAGCCGGAGAACCCCCTTTTGCCAACCCGCGCAACGCCGCTGCCGGTTCGCTGCGCCAGCTGGACCCCGCGGTTACGGCGGCCCGGAAGTTGAGCATCTTTGTTTACGGCCTGGGCTTTTGGGAGGGAAAAGATTTAAGCGAACACGCGGCCAGCCTGCAGTGGCTGGGGGAG
>DAISHP010000504.1:0-1517 GCA_036822475.1 Bacillota bacterium | reverse complement strand
CTTCACAAAATCGGGGTTGCGCAGCTCCGTGTAGGAGTAGCGCCGGTTGTAGAACAGCTCCTGCCACTGGCGCACCATCCCCAGGTAACCGTTATCCATCACGGCGATCTTCACGGGCAGGTCGTAGTTGACCGCCGTAGCCATTTCCTGGATATTCATCTGGATGCTTCCGTCGCCGGAGATGCTGAAAACCACTTCGTCGGGGCAGGCCACCTGCACCCCGATGGCCGCCGGCAGGCCGAAACCCATGGTGCCCAAACCCCCCGAGGAAATAAACGAGCGGGGACGGGTAAAGGTGTAATACTGCGCCGTCCACATCTGGTGCTGCCCGACGTCCGTAGCCACCCTGGCCCGCCCGCCGGTCACCCGGTAAATCTCCCGGATTACCTGCTGCGGTTTTAAGCGGCCGTTTTCCTCGTAGGTCAAAGGATATTCCTTTTTCCACTGCTGGATTTTTTCCTGCCAGGCCCCGGACAGCCTGGGCTCCAGGCGCTCGCACAGAGCGCGCAGGGTCTTTTTGACGTCGCCCACGATGGGGATGTCCACCCGGACATTTTTGCCGATCTCCGCGGGATCAATATCGATATGAATGATCTTTGCCTCTTTGGCAAAGCAATCCAACCGGCCCGTTACCCGGTCGTCAAAGCGAACTCCGACGGCAATCAACAGATCGCACTCGCAGACCGCGTAATTGGCGTATTTGCTGCCGTGCATGCCCAGCATCCCTAAAGACAACGGGTGATCTCCGGGAAAGCCGGTCAGCCCCATCAAAGTTGCCGTCACCGGCGCCAGGATTAATTCGGCAAACCTTTGCAACTCGGCGTTGGCGCCGGAGTTGACCACCCCGCCGCCGGCGTAAATAACGGGGCGTTCGGCGGCCAGAATGGCCCGTACCGCCTCGCTCACCCGGGCCGGGGAGGGTTCCGTTACCGGCTTGTAGCCGGGCAAATTCACCGGGCCTGGATCTTCGTCCTCGGTCAAGCCGGCGGACACGTCGCGCGGAATATCCACCAGCACGGGGCCGGGGCGGCCGGTGGTGGCCAGGTAAAAAGCCTCCCGGACCACGCGGGCAAGCTCCCGGACGTCTTTCACCAGGTAGTTGTGCTTGGTCACGGGCAGCGTAATTCCCGTAATGTCGGCTTCCTGAAAAGAATCTTTCCCCAGCTGGGACGTGACCACCTGGCCGGTGAAGGCGACCAGCGGCACGGAATCCATGTAGGCGTTGGCAATCCCTGTCACCAGGTTGGTCGCTCCCGGTCCGGACGTGGCCAGGCAAACGCCGGGGCGGCCGGAGGCGCGGGCGTACCCGTCGGCCGCGTGGGCGGCCCCCTGTTCGTGTCTGGTTAAAATATGGCGAATCTTGCTATCGTACAGGGCATCGTAAATCGGCAGGACGGCACCGCCGGGATAACCAAAAATGGTGTCCACGCCCTGTTCGATTAAGCACTCGACCAGAATTTGCGCTCCCGATTTAACCATGTTGCTTACCTCCTATTACCTTCCCAAAAAGGAGGCAA
>DAISHP010000503.1:0-1517 GCA_036822475.1 Bacillota bacterium | reverse complement strand
TTATCCGCGCAAATCACCGTGGCACAGCCCAGGGTTTCCACCGCGGAGAGCTTCCGGATGATCGCTTGCCGGCGGGCCATCCGCTGGACGCCGGTGGCCAGCGCCACGGTGACGATGGCCGGCAGCCCCTCCGGAATGGCTGCCACGGCCAGGCTGACGCCGGCTAAAAACATCTGGTAAATTTCCTCGCCGCGGTAAATCCCCAGCACCACCACCAGCGCGCAGATGAGCAGGCACAAACCGACCAGCACCTTGCCCAGGTGGGCCAGCCGGCGCTGCAGGGGGGTCTGGTCGTCCTGCGCCTCCTGGATCAGTCCGGCGATGCGGCCCATCTCCGTGGCCATTCCCGTAGCCACCACCACACCCTGCGCGCGGCCGCGGGTCACCACCGTCCCCAGGTAGGCCATGTTGCGCATTTCACCCAGGCCGGGGGAATGAGTGAGGGGGGCCGGGTCCTTTTTCACCGGTGCCGACTCGCCGGTCAAAGACGCTTCGTTCATTTCCAGGTTCGCGGCGTGCAGCAGGCGGAGATCCGCCGGGACGCGGTCGCCGGCCTCCAGAAAAACCAGGTCCCCCGGCACCAGTTCGGCCGCCGGAATCTTTTTTTCCAGGCCGCCCCGCAGCACCCTGGCTTCGGGGGCGACAAGCCGCTTTAAAGCTTCCAGGGACTGTTCTGCCCTGTACTCGTGGACGCAGCCGAGCACCGCGTTGATCGTCACGATGGCCAGGATAGCCAGTGCGTCCACGTATTCGCCCAAAAAGAAGGATACCGCCGTGGCGGCCAGCAGCAGAATCACCATGAAGTCCCGGAACTGCCCGGCAAACATGGCCGGCAGGGATGCCCGCCGGGTCCCGGCCAGCTGGTTGGGACCAAAGCGGGCCAGCCTTTGGGCAGCCTCCTGTTCCGTCAAACCCTTCGCCGCGCTGGTCTGCAACACCGCCAGCACCTCTTCGCCCGTTAAGGCGTGCCAGTCTGCCAATTCCGCCTCACCCCTCAATTGACGTGGTTTTCCTGGACGTAGTTGTCCTTTGCAGGTTGTCCTTTGCAGGTTTGTCCTTTAATAAATATTCCGGGGCGGCGGAACTTATGAATCGTAACAAAATTGTAACTTTCCCGAAAGAGTTTTGCCACAAAAAACGGGTAAATTAAACCTGAGGAGGTGAAACAAAAATGCAAAAGAAACTCATCATTGCCCTGGCGGCCCTGTTGATCCTGGCGCTGGCCGTTCCGGCCCTTGCCGCCTCCGCGAGCAACTCCGGTAATCCGGCGGCAAATTCCAATAATCCGGCGGTCAACCCGCTAACCCCGGAGCAGGCCAAAGAAATCACCGCCATCCACAAGCAAATGCTGGATTTGAGAAAACAAATGGTGGATAAGTTTGTGGAGTACGGCCGCCTGACCCCTGAGCAGGGGCAGCAGATTAAAGAGCGGATCAACGCCCGGCAGCAGTACCTGGAGGAAAACCCCGGCGCGTTCGGTCCGGGCAGTTGCCCCTACTTCGGGCAGCAGCTGGGCC
>DAISHP010000502.1:0-1544 GCA_036822475.1 Bacillota bacterium | reverse complement strand
GCCGGCTTCGGTACCTGGGAAGCCGCCGCCGCCCTGATCTTCGGCCTTTTGGCCAAAGAAGTGGTGGTAGGCACTTTAGGGGTGATTTACGGCGCCGGAGAAGAAGGAGAAGGCCTGGCCCAAATTATCGGGCAGCACTGGACCCCGCTTTCGGCCTACGCTTTTATGGCCATGTGCCTGATCTACACCCCCTGCGCGGCAACCATCGGCGCCATCAAAAGAGAAACCAACTCCTGGAAATGGACGGCCTTTGCCATCGGCTACAGCCTGGCGCTGGGCTGGGTGGTGGCCGTGTTCATCTACCAGGGCGGGCGTTTGCTGGGGCTGGGCTAAAAACTGGTTCCCCCGCGCGCGTTTATCCCGTTGGCGCGCCCTCCTCTTTACTGGGGTTTGATCTCTAGCCGCAATGCCGGGAAGAAATTGCGGCCAACAAGCTGGCGAGGTAAAAAATGCGCGCTCTGCTGGTGAATCCCTGGATTTGCGATTTTGCCGCCTACGATTTGTGGGCCAGGCCCCTGGGGCTTTTACAAATTGCCGCCTACCTGCGCCGGGCGGGAGTGGAAGTGATCCTCATTGACTGCCTGGACCGGTTTGATCCGCGGCTGGTCGGGTATCTGCGGGAAAAATACCCGGAGCGCAGGTACCCCCGCGCCACCCCTTACGGGGACGGCCCTTATCACGCGGAAATAATCCCTAAGCCGCCTGCCTACCAGGATGTTCCCCGCCGCTACAAGCGGTACGGGATGCCGGTGGAGCTTTTCCGCCGGCTTTTGCGGGAGAGTCCGCAGCCGGACGTCATCCTGGTTTCTTCCGGTTTAACTTACTGGTACCCGGGGGTCTTCGAGGCTATCCGGCTGCTCCGGGAAGCATTCGGCCCGGTCCCGCTCCTTCTGGGGGGCATTTACGCTGCCCTGTGCCCGGAGCACGCCCGCCAAAACAGCGGCGCCGACGTGGTTTACACGGGCGCCGCGCTGCCGGAAATCCTGCGCCTGGTCGGTGAGCTGACCGGCTTTCCTTTTCAAGAGCCCCCTCCCGGGGCGGCGGAGGAGGCCAGGGTCTTTCCGGCCTACGACCTTTACCCGGAGTTAAGGTACCTCACCCTGCGCACTTCGGCGGGCTGCCCTTTTCGCTGCAGTTATTGCGGCTGGTATTTGCTGGCGGAAAGCGGCCGGTACACCCGCCTGGCGCCGGACCGGGTAGTAGAGGCGATTGAACACGGCTATCGAAATTTACGCGTGCACAACTTTGCCTTTTACGACGAGGCGCTGCTTTACCGAGCGGAGGAGCACCTGCTGCCGATCCTGAAAGACGTCCGCAAAAAAGGTTTACAGTGCTGTTTCCACACGCCCAATGCCCTGCATGCCCGGTTTTTGACGCCGGAGCTGGCCAGCGCAATGAAGCAGGCGGGGTTCGTCCAGCCCCGCCTGGCGCTGGAAACCGTTGACCCGGTCCGCCAGCGGCGAACCGGCGGCAAAGTAGATACCCGGGAAGTGGAACGGGCGTTTCGATACCTGAAAGAGGCCGGTTACGCTCCGAGTGAGATC
>DAISHP010000501.1:0-1550 GCA_036822475.1 Bacillota bacterium | reverse complement strand
ATTTTTTAGTGGTCAAGAAATTCCTACCCGGCCTTCTCCCTCAATTTACCGAGAAAGCGGTAAAAAAAGGTAGCCTAAGGCAAGGGCTTCCGGGTGTCAAAACCACACCAGTACATAAGCTGCGGGGAATACTTAAGGCACCTGAACAGGGCATCGGTTCGATACCTGACAACTGTATGATCTTCCGGAGCACGAGGGTTCTGAAACAACGCACCGCCCGGCTGTAGCCGTGCCGGTCTACACCTTTTGTACGGAGGAAACATTTTCTTAACAGGCTCACATCAATCGACGCAAGGGATAAAAATATGAAATCTCCACAATCATTTTCAATATTTTTAGGTATAAACCCTCATCGCTGCACCACCCCCTTCTTCCGTACCAATCCACGCATTAGCAACCTCTGGGTGCCAACACCTTTTAACGCCTTTTATATATAAAGATGCAGGAAAAACACTAAAGGTTGCAAGAAAATTTATTTTTTCGTGCAACCGAAAAGGTATTTTTTGCATCAATACTAGGGGTGATCAACGAACGCCCTGATCTTCAAAAATGGGAGGATAGAAAAATAATGAGGAAGCTTTCCTTTCGCTGGCTGATTTTGGTTACCGTCTTTATGCTCTGGTATCCGGCGGCGGCCCTGGGCGCCGCGGCCAAAACAGCGCCGCCGCCTGGAGCCAACCTGCCCGGCGGGGTGGGAATAGGAGTTGAATCTTTCCAATACTTAAGGGATGGTTACAGCCGGATTGCTTCCCCGGAAGCAGGGAAGGTAACCATTTTCGGCAAGACATCAGCTTCCCAGGTTGTGGAGCGCGTCTTATTGCGCCTGACTCTGCAAAAGTGGAATGGTTCCGACTGGGAAGATTTGGGCAGCTGGCAATTTGAAGATTTTAATACTTTCAGTGTGAGCGGATCAAAAACTGCACAGGTGTCCGGTGGATATTATTACCGGGCTAAGGGTTTTCACCAGGTCACGGAAAACGGAATCTCCGAATCCGCGAACTCTTTTTCCAGTTATATTTTGGTGAACTAATTCGGGCAAAGCACCGGGATCACTTCTGATCCCGGTGCTCGTACAGGGAGGTAGCTATTTTGATTGCTTCCCGGGCAGATAACCGCCCATCCAGATTCAGCCCGGTTTGGCCGTCAATCCACATCAGGTGCACGAAACCCGATTTATGCTCGGCCAGTTTTGCCCGGCAAGGTCCGATCGGCACGTCTTTAATGGTGGTATCTTCGCGGTCGTAGACATAGCCGGTGCCCAGCTCGCCGGTGAAGTTAAACTGGGTGAGGGTGAAATACTTTCCTCCCGGTCCTTTATATTCCATCTCCACCTGGGCGGTATAGGCGCTTTGTTTTTGATAGAGCACTTTTTCCAGCCGATAACCCTCCGGCAGGTAGCCCGGAATTTTTAAAGGAAAGGGCGCCTGTTCCCTGGCTTGTTCCAGCGTGACCACGGCTGGCGGTTCCGCAGGTATCTCCTTTCCTTCTTCCGGAGGCGGGGGTGGTTTTGCAGCCTCATCACTGGTGACCCCGCCGCGCAGGTTCATTTC
>DAISHP010000500.1:0-1556 GCA_036822475.1 Bacillota bacterium | reverse complement strand
CCATTCTCGAAGAAGATCAAAAAGGAAAGAAAAAAACCGCCGCCATCAATCCCGGCCCCGGTTTTGTTTTTACCCCCGGGCAAACCGTCGTTGTTGCCGGGAAGGCGGGAAACATCGAACAATTCCAGGAAATGGCCACAGGGAAAGGGGCGTGATTTGTGCTTGTCAACTTAAGCATTATTTTCCTTCTGGCCAGCCTGGCCATCCTGATCGCCAAAAAAATTAAATACTGTTCTATTCCTCTGCTCATCTTGCTGGGAATTTTCCTGGGCCCGAACGCTCCGCAGTTTTGGGGAACAAATCTCAGCTTGATTCAAAACAGTGAATCAGTCGAATTATTAAGCCGCCTGGGAGTCCTCTTTTTGCTTTTTTACCTGGGCCTGGAATTTTCGATCAGCGGGGTCGTCCGGAACAGCAAGACAATTATCAAGGGCGGCAGCATTTATACCGGTTTAAATTTTCTGCGCGGTCTGGCCTTAGGGTGGGTTTTTTTCCATTCCTGGCCGTTCGCCCTGGCCGTCGCCGGGATCACCACTGTTTCCAGCAGTGCCATCGTGACCAGGCTGCTGGTCGAAGCGAAACGGACGGCCAACCCAGAAACGGAACTGATCCTGGGGATTATGGTTTACGAAGATATTTTTATGGTCTTCTTTCTATCTGTTTTTTCGGCTTATCTAACGGCTCAAAGCAGCAGCGCATGGCTTCCGGCGGTTGCCGGGGGCTTAATTACCCTGGCGTTTCTCGCGGCGATTTTTTTCCTGGGGCAGCGTTTGGGCATTTGCTTCGATCGCCTTTTAAATAAACAGAGTGCGGAAGCACTGGTTGTTGCCGCGTTTACTTTATTGCTGGCGAGCGCCGTGCTGGCGGAAGCCGCCCGCCTTTCCGAAACCGTAGGGGCGCTCTTGCTGGGGCTGATTCTGGCCGAAACGTCCCAGGCCAAAAAGCTCGTGCAAATGTTTACCCCTTTTCGCGACCTCTTCGGGGCAGTTTTCTTCCTGTCGTTCGGAATGCAAATCGATTACCGGTATTTCCTGACGGTTATAGACATTACTGCCTGGGCGGCCGGCCTGACCATTGCCGGCAATCTCCTGGCGGGGGTGCTCAGTGCGTGGGCCTGCGGCTACCGGGGGGCGGCGGCGGTAAATATCGCGGGCGCAATGATCGCGCGGGGTGAATTCGCCATCATCGTCGCCGGTCTGGCCGCCTCCGCGGGGATGGCCGGAGTGCTGCAGCCTTTTGCCGCCCTCTACGTGCTTGTGCTTGCCCTGGTCAGCCCGGTGCTCATGAAAAGATCCAAAGCTCTGTATAACTTTTTCCTTCGCTTGCGGAAAATAGCAGTCAAGACGCAAGGAAGAGAAATTTCTCCGGGTGCGTAAAAAATAGCCGGGAAGGGAAGGTCATGAGAAAAGAAAAAATTGTTACCGTCAACCGGAAGGCCCGGCACGACTACCACATCATCGAAACCTTCGAAGCAGGCATCGCCCTGACGGGCACGGAAGTTAAATCCCTGCGCGCCGGCCAGGCCAACTTGAAGGACAGCTACGCGCGCGTGGAAA
>DAISHP010000499.1:0-1557 GCA_036822475.1 Bacillota bacterium | reverse complement strand
TCCGGACGAGCTGACCATTATCGACCGCCCCCGGCCGGCCGGGCCGCCCGGCTCAGGCGGCACTGTCCCGGCGTACCGGCCGGGAAAGGGCGAAGTGCCCCCCCTTCCTGATTTCGGCACCGGTTACCGTTTTCACGTCACCGGCCTGGTGCACGACGAAACCGGCCTGCCGGTGAATGATTCCCGGGTGGCGGACGGCCTGATCCGCCGCCTGCACCGGAAAATTGAGCTGGCCCGCCGGGAAATCACCTTTACCCGGGCCTACCGGATCGTTTTAATGGGGGACGGCGACGCGGCCGCCATCGGCGGTAACCACCTGATTCACACCGCCCGGCGGAATATTGATCTCACCGCCGTTGTTTTCAACAACAGCATCTACGGGATGACCGGCGGCCAGTATTCGCCCTTAACCCCGGCGGCCGGTAAAGGGACCACGGCCCCCTACGGAAATATCGAACGGCCGTTCGATCTCCCGGCGCTGGTCCAGGGGGCCGGCGGGACGTACGTGGCGCGGGCGACAACCTATCACAGCCGGCTGCTGACGGATTTAATCAGGGGCGGGCTGCAGCATCGCGGCTTTGCTTTCATCGAAGCAATAACCTATTGCCCCACCGCCTTCGGGCGCCTGAACAAGGCCGGTTCGCCGGCCGACGCCCTGCGCTGGCAGCGCGAACACGCCATGAACGTCCAGGCGTATCGGCGCCTGGCGCACGACGAAAGGTGGGACCGGTTCCCCGTGGGCCTGCTCTATTGCAGCGAAGCGCCGGAATACACAGAAGCGTACAGCGCCATTACCACCTGATCCCGGAGGATTCACCTTTTTGTGTTCTCCATTTTCGAGGTAAATGAGATCATAAGTTAATAAGTTAAGTGCCTGGCACTTAACTTTTAGCAAATTCAGACTATCCCGACGCCTGACCACCGGCGACTATTTTCGAGGGAAGAGGCTTATGAAAAGGATTGAAGTTATCTTAAGCGGTTCCGGCGGCCAGGGGCTCATCCTGGCCGGGATCGTCCTGGCCGAGGCGGCGCTTTTGGCCGGGTGGCGGGTGGTGCAGACGCAGTCTTACGGTCCGGAGGCCCGCGGCGGGGCGAGCCGGTCGGAAGTGATCATCAGCGACGAAGAAATCGAATATCCCAGGGTTGAACGGGCGGATGTCCTGTTGGCCATGAACCAGGAGTCCTGCGAAAAATACGTTTCCGCCGTCAAGGCAGGCGGGCTGGTGATTGTCGACAGCACTTACGTTTCACAACTGCCTTCCGCTTCGGTCAAAATCGTTTCCCTGCCCGTGACGAAAGCTGTCCGGGAGCGCCTGGGGAAGCCCGTCGCAGCCAATATGGCCGCCCTGGGCGCCCTGATTGCTTTCCTGCCTGAGATTCCCCCCGCCCTGGCGGTGCAGGCCCTGGCGGAAAGGGTGCCGCCCGGCACGGAAGAAATCAACCGGGAGGCTTTTTGGCTGGGCAGGGAACTGGCCGGGACCCAGGCTGCCGGCAAGAAGGCGTTGCCCTAACGAAAACAGCCGTATAGAGGCACTAAGGCACAAAGAGGAAGATAAA
>DAISHP010000498.1:0-1563 GCA_036822475.1 Bacillota bacterium | reverse complement strand
GACAGGGCGTCCAGGTGCAGGTTGACCGTGGCCGGCTTGCGGTCTTTCAAAAGGTGCCGCCGGTAGTCGGCCACGTCCAGGGACGTCACTGCCGCAACGTCCGCTTCTCCGTGGGTCCCTTCTACCCAGGCCAGAAAGCGGCGCACGTGGCCCAGGTAGACGCCAGCCGTCGCGGGGGCAAGCCCCCGGCCCAGGAGATGGTTCTGGAAGTCGTTCAGCGTGCCGGCATGCATTTGCCGCCTGCCTCCTTTTCCTTTTGTGGAATTGAAACCGGCCTTTACGGGGTGTCCTTTGCCGCCCTTTTGTGCTTATTTTACCGCATTTATTCCACAAAAGCAACATTTTGAAGAAAATGGCCCGGGGTTTTTAGGGGCGTTAACTGGCAGACCGGATACCGGCGACTGCCTGCGGTATGAGCCCGTGAAGAAGAGCAACCCCGCATACCCGTCCAATTCTGGGGTGTGTCGGACACAACCAGGAGGAGGATGAGGTTGCGAATGGCCGCCCATCCCATTGTAACCGTCAAGCGGCGGCGCGGCATCAAGGCATTGAAGGAAGGCAGGCCGAAAACGAAGATCGCGGCGAGGGAGCAGATCCCCGGAGGACGGTTCGGCGCTGGCAAGCCCGGTACAAGGAGCACGGCGACGACAGGCTCCTGGATCGGGTCCCGAACGCGGCAAAAAGTGCGGTCTTGGTCGCAAAAGACACGCTCTTCAATGACCCGGGGAATTTCGTTCCGGCCTGCGACACCTGTTCGTCGGAGATACTGCGGATGTTTTTCCCGACAGGTGTTTCGGAACGGAAAAGGGCAGAGCGGCCGGGCGTTTCAGGAAACCCCGGAACCCCGCAGTCCTTCGCTCGGAACGAACTCCGGGGCCTGCCTCGGAGCTTATCCCATACCGCGGGATGTCAAAGTATCGGAACACGCCGCAGAACGTTTCCTGGAAAGATTTCTGGAACTCAGGGAATTCACGGCCACTCAACTGGCGTGAAGGACGCCAAACGGACAGGGCGTGTCGTCCGGCAAAGTGGATGCCTATATTCAAGGGCACAAGGCGGGCGAGATTGATTTTAGCAATTTGGACTTGACCGTCGACATTGGCTGGGGAAAACCCGGCCATCCAGCTCCCGCTCCTGCGGTTGCTACTGTCTCTGCGCCAGGTGCTCGCCTGAGCTTCCCGGCTTGCAGGCTGCGGGGCAAGGGGTGATAGAGTGCAACGGTTCGCGGCGGCCCGCAAGTCTTTGTCGGCACTGCTCGGTTTCGTGTTCACGGGCCTGCCCCGTGAACACGACCGCCGCAGGGGGTTTGCGGTAAGGCGGGAAAAAGATCAGAGTTTCTTGGACTGCCGGCACTTTCCGCAGTTGCTCTCTGGTATCTGGAACGCTGCGATGAAGGCGGCAATGGTTTTTGCCGGGACGCTCGTCCGTTTGGCCAGAAGCACTACGAGGGGATCAGAGGCCAAAACCTGGTAGTACGCCGGGGGGAGGGGAGCAGTGGGCTGGGCGGCTCCCACTAACTCGTCCAGCGAGACGCCGAAGGTCTCGCTGAGTTTTATCAGGGTG
>DAISHP010000497.1:0-1572 GCA_036822475.1 Bacillota bacterium | reverse complement strand
GTTCTTAACACCCCTGACTCTGGTTTCCGACTTCCGACTTCTGACTTCCAACCTCCATTATGCGCTCCAGCGCTGCTTGATGAACGAAGGAATGGCGGAAGATTCCCGCGGCCCCACAATGACTTCCCAGCCGGAGAGTTCCTGGAGCTTGCCGCTCAAAACGGCCACCCCGCCCGGGATAATCACCTTCCGGTGCTGGACCCTGTCGGCGATGCCCGAGTCCTTGAGCATTTCGGCAATCTTTTCCGGCGTGAACTTGCCGGCGGCCCAACCGGTCAATACGGAGATGCCGTCCGTGTCCACGGGCAGGATGTAGCCCGGCACCCGGGAAGCTTCCACATCGCCGGCCACGCAGAAATAGGTCAGCGAGAAGTTGGTGGTTACGTAGACGGGCGAATCGGGACCGGGGGTACCGATCTCGTAAATTTTGGATTCCACGGCAATGGGCTTTTGCGGGTCCGTGTAGATATTTAAACGCAAAGTAATCAAAGGCAGGATATCGGCCGGATCGGCGGTGGGCAGAACCACGATCCCGGCGTACTTGGCAATGTACAGCCCGGCATCCACCACTGCCTGGATGGGATCCTCGTTCACGGCGTAAGTGATGGTCGGGTAGCCGAAAGGCCGGAAGCGCTTTAAGGCCTGGCGGCGGATCTGCGTCTGGTCGGCCAGCACTTTATTTGCTTCCCGCGCCCCGGAATCCAGGATCAATTGTTTGTGCCCGAGAGCCACGACTTTTTCCACCAGGTCGGCCAGTTCGTTCAGATTGCCGCCCTTAACCACCAGCGGAACGTCGTACTTTTTGGCCAGGCTGGTCATCGCCTCGTAGTTGGCGGCAGTAGCGGAGGCCACCAGCGGCTTTTTCGCCGCCGTCGCTTCCATCGCCTTCTCGATGACAGCCGGGTCTTCGCTCATTAAAATCAGGGGGAAATCCGTGTTTTCCGCGGCTGTTTTCGCCGCTTCGGCAAATTTGGCGGCATCCCCGGAAACGTTCTGCAAAGCCACCAGGTTGACGTTGTGAATCTGGCCCACGCGGTCGAAAACGAGCTTGTTGATCTGGACCACTTTTGCCGCCACGTCTTCCGTGTCCGCCACGGAAATGGCGATCCCCGTGGGATGTTCGAACCGTTTGTCGTGGCGGAAGAGCACCGTTTCGTTGCCCAGCTGCAATTCGCGGCTGCCCGTCCCGATCTTGACCAGGGCAATGGGCGGGGCCGAGGCAGCGTCGAGCGCCTCTTTGGCCGCCTGGCTGACGTGCGGGCACTGGTCCAGGCTGGCTTTCCCGCTGGCCAGGGCCATGGCAAAGGCCAGGCAGGTGGGGTGGCCGCAATCCTTACAGTTTGTTTTGGGAAGCTGTTTAAAAATTTCCAAGCCGGTTAAACCCATTTCTCCTTCTCCTTTCTCCAAAGTTTTCTCTATGCTTTACCATATCCGGAGGACACCTGTTTTCTGAACAGATGTCCTCCTCCCAAACGGGCTCTTTGCCTGGCTGTTCGTTTGCCGTCGCTCCGATGCTCCGGGCCGACGAGACATCGGCTTGGTTCGGAGCGAACCAGGCAGCGCTGCAAAATG
>DAISHP010000496.1:0-1572 GCA_036822475.1 Bacillota bacterium | reverse complement strand
CCCTTGAATTAACTTCGTCAGGTGATCGTTAAACAGGGGCCGGTCGATGGCGTCCAGGCACTCGAAGTCGTACCGGCCGTTTTCGTCCCGCGGGGTCTTTTCCCGGTCGACGAAGTAGTTGTCCAGGGACAGGGGCACCGGGTGGATGCCGTTGACCCGCAGCTGAGTGGCCAGCCGCTGCACGAAGGTGGTTTTGCCGGAGGAAGAGGGGCCGGCGATCAGGACCAGGCGCACCCGGTCGATGTTGGCCGCAATTGAATCGGCGATCTGGCTGATCTTTTTTTCGTGGAAGGCCTCCGCCACCCGGATCAACTCTTCCGCGCCGCCGTTGGCAAGGATCTGGTTTAACGAAGGAACGCTGCGCACACCCAGCACCTTCCCCCATTTGTCCGCCTCAAAATAGATGTTGGCCAGTTTGCCCTGTTCCACGTATTCCGGGATGATTTCCGGATTGTCCTCCCGGGGGAGCTCCAGGATAAAGCCGGGGAGGTAAAAACGCAGGCGGAAAACTTTCAGCAGGCCGGTGTGGGGCGCCAGCGGCCCGTCGGAAAAGTCGGGGAACCAGCCACAGGTGTAAATATCCACCTCCGGAGAGCGGTGGTACTGGAGCAGCTCCGCTTTTTCCGCCTGGTTGGTTTCCCGAAACAGCACGATTGCTTCCTCCCTGGGGAGTCGCCTTTTCCGGATCGGTTCGCCGGCGGCCACGATTTCCCGCATCCGCTCTTCCACCAGGTGGATGTCGTGCTCCCGGAGCGCCCGGTTCAACCGGATGTGGCCGTAAATGCCGTTGCCCAGCGTATGTTTGACGATGACGGTGCAGGCGGGCAGAACTTCGCCGGCGGCGCGGGCCAGCACCGTGATCAGGCTGCGCGCGTAAATGCGCCGGCCATCCTCGCTGCCGTAATCGATCAGTTCCGCGCGGCAGCCGTTTTCCAGCGGGTAGTTAAGATCCCGGACGGTGTTGTCGACGCGCACCCCCAGCGCGGGCAATTCCCTGTTCCGGATGTAAGGCAAAAGGTCAACAGCCTTGCTTCCCTCCGGTAAGACAATTTTGCCGGCTCCGGCCAGTTCGACCGTGATGCCGGCGGACGTAGTTTTTCTTTGGGTCATTTCCATGCCGCTCACTCCTATTGCCTGAGCAATTTCAGTTCTTCAATCTTCTTTTTCGATTTCCCAGGCATGTTCTTTTTACAGCGACCGGGTTAAACTGGTTTTCCCTTTTAATGTCCCGTACAATCTAACAAATGGCTTTTCCAGCAAAGGGACCAACACCAGCCTGTTGCCAATTTCCGGCAATTCAAACCTGTCACCGCGTTTTATCTATTTTTTCCTTAATTTTAGCGGGTATGACGATCTGTCCTTTTGCTGAAGCCGTGATCACCGGCACTGCCCCAATGCCTTACGTTATATCTTTGCTTACATTATAAGTGGAAGTCAAGGAAGGATCAATGCTTAGATTATCTTTCAATTATGATTGACAACGAAGACTTCTCCAGTGAGAGCTTTTTACAGGCAAGAGATTATAAAACCTTCCTTGCCATTTGCCCGGTCGAGCCTGGCTGATCGCTTATA
>DAISHP010000495.1:0-1573 GCA_036822475.1 Bacillota bacterium | reverse complement strand
CTTTTCCGCCGGCGGTGACATTAAAGACATCCAGGCCAAATCCTCCCGGGGGCTTTTCCACGAAGAAATGGCCCGGGTTACCCGCATCCTGCGCGCCTTTGCCGAACTTCCCCAACCCGTCATCGCCGCGGTCAACGGCCCGGCGGTGGGCGCCGGCTGGAGCCTGGCCCTGGCCTGCGACCTCATCGTCGCCGCCGAGGAAGCCGTCTTTTCCATGGGGTTCGTGCGGGTAGGCCTGGTTCCCGACTGCGGCGCCAATTTCTTTCTGCCGCGGCTGGCGGGCCTTGCAGCGGCAAAATGGCTGGTCCTGACGGGGGAAACCATCAGCGCCCGGGAAGCACAGCGGCTGGGCCTGGTGAACAGGGTCGTCCCGCGGGAAGAATTATCCTCGACAGTTAACGAGTTGGCCCGCCGGCTCGCCGCCGGACCGCCCAAGGCGTTGGCCTTAAGCAAGGCGCTGCTCAACAAAAGCCTTTCCCGCGACCTGACCGGCGTCCTGGAAGAAGAAGGGTACGCGCAGACGATCTGCCTGGCCAGCGCGGACGGGCAGGAAGGACTGCAGGCTTTCCTGGAAAAACGCCCGCCCGTCTTCAAGGGGCAGTAGGGAGTGTTATGAATGTTTACCCAGGTAATTTACACCTCCGCCGGCTGGCTTGCCGCGGCCTGGACACAGGCCGGCCTGGCCGCGCTGACCCTGCCCCGGAGCAGTCGGGAAGAAGCGCTGGGCGGGTTAAAAGAGCAATTACTGCTCTGGGAAGGCCAGGAGAAGGATAAGCGGCGCGGGCAAAGTCCCGCCGGGGAATATCCTTGTCCGGAAGACTGCCCGGGAGGCTACCCGGCCTTTCTGGAAAAAGCTCTGACTAACTATTTTCAAGGTTTGCCGGCGGATTTCGCTTTGCCCGTCGATCTTTCCTGGTGCACCCCTTTCCAAAAGAAGGTCCTTCTGGCCATCCGGGAAATTCCCTGCGGAGAGGTGCGTTCCTACGGCCAGGTGGCGGCAGCGGCCGGCCACCCGCGCGCCGCCCGGGCCGCCGGGACAACCGCCGGCTTAAACCGCACGCCCGTCGTCATCCCCTGCCACCGGGTAGTCCGGCAAAATGGCGGGTTGGGCGGCTACGGCGGCGGCCCGGAGATGAAAAAATATCTCCTCGATTTAGATGCCAGAATAAAAGAAAAAACCACCGGCACATAAGAATAATGCCCAAAAATTCGCCGGTTCCCCTTTTACTGCCAGGTAATAAATTAACCAGCAGGAATTTTTGGCGGGAAGAAGAATATTTTCTAAAAATACTCAAAAGAGTTAAAAGGGGGATATTGATGAAAAAACCGCTCTGGGTGCCTTCTGAAGAACGCAAAAAACAGGCCAACCTGACCCGGTTCATCAACCTGGTGAACGAGCGCTACGGCCTGGAAATCACCTCCTATCCCCAGCTATACAACTGGTCAATTGAAAATATCCCGGACTTCTGGGCGACCATGTGGGATTTTGCCGGCATCAAAGCCTCCCGGGGATACGATCAGGTGGTGGACGACCTGACTAAATTCCCCGGCGCGAAGTGGTTCCCCGGCGCCA
>DAISHP010000494.1:0-1579 GCA_036822475.1 Bacillota bacterium | reverse complement strand
TATTAAGGGCCTCCAAACGGCGCCGGTCCACGTAAACATTGACCTGCCGCCGGTAGCCGCCCAGCACGTCCACGGCGCCCACCCCGTCCGCCAGCTGCAGTGCGTTTTAATTTCGTTGTCGGCCAGCGTCCGCAGGGCGACCAGGTCCAGGCTGTCGCTGCTTAAGGCCAGGGTGAGCACCGGTTTATCCTGGGAGCTGAACTTGAGCACCTGCGGTTCCTGAATACCCGCGGGCAGGCTTCCCTTTATCCGGCTGAGGGCATTTTGCACGTCCACCGCCGCCCGGTCCACGTCTTTTCCGTAGTTAAACTCCGCCCTGACGACGGAAAGCCCGTCCTGGGAAGACGAGGAAATCTTCTTAACGCCCTCGATAGTAGCCAGCTCTTCTTCCAGGGGTTTGCTCACCTCCCTGGCCACATCCGACGCGGCAACCCCGGGATAGACCGTGATTACGTTCACCATGGGAGGGGACGTATCGGGAAACAGCTCCAGTTTAATCACGTTTTTGGCGTAGAGGCCGAAAAACACAATCGCCAGGACCAGGGCAAACACCGTATATTTATGCCTGATGGCAAAGGCGGGCCAGTTCATGACTTTCTCCCTTCCTGGTACACAAAAACTTCTTTACCGTCATAAAGCCTGGTCAAGTCGGACACCACCACCGGCTCGCCGGGCTTCAGGTCTCCTTTTATTTCATAGTGTGTTTCGTTCTTTAACCCCAGAGTTACCGGCACCTGGACCGCCCGGCCGTTTTTGACGGTAAACACCCAGGCCTTGCCCTGTTCCGTTTTCACCGCCCGGCGGGGGACCAGCAGGGCCCACTCGCTCCGGCCGACTTCCAGGGAAACCTCCACGCTCATTCCCGGCCTGACTCCGGCCGAAGAAACCGGCACCTCCACGATGGTGCTGCGGGTGAGGGGGTCTTCGGCCGGGTAAATTCGGGAAACCGGCGAGGCGGTTTCCTGCCCGCCGGGATAGCGCAGCGTCGCTTTTTGCCCCACTCTTAAATGGGGCAGGTCTGCTTCTGCTACTTTTACCCGCGCCACCATTTTTCCAGGATCATCTAAGGTGAGAATTGGTTTGCCCGGCGCGGCCAGATCGCCGGGATATTGATGCACTGCCGTAACCACCCCGTTAAAAGGGGCCCGGATGGTGGCATCACCGTAGGCCTCCCGGGCCAGGGCCAGTCCTGCTTCGGCCTGGGCCAGCTGGGCCCTGGCCGCCTTTACCTGGGCGGGCGCGGTACGTTCCACCGCTTCCTTTGCCTGCAGGAAAGGCAGTTCGTATTGATTTTCGAAAACAGACGGGGCGATGGCGCCCGCATCCAGCAACTGTTTGCCGCGGATGTAATTGGCGGAAGCCTTTTCATAATTCGTCCGGCTGAGGGACAGGGCGCCCTCGGCCTGTTCCAGGGCGGCCCTGGCGTGATCCACCGCCGCCGCAGCCTGGGTCAGGCGTTCGTTTAATTCCCCATCGTCCAAAAGGACCAGCACCTGGTCCGCCGCCACCCGGTCACCCTCTTTAACGGTAAGCGTTTTGATTTCGGCCATCACTTTGGGGGCGATGGATGCCCGGTGAG
>DAISHP010000493.1:0-1586 GCA_036822475.1 Bacillota bacterium | reverse complement strand
TCGGTAGGGGTTTCGATTTCCTGCTTAGGATCCTACAGTAATTTTACACTAAGCACCTCAAAGAATTTATTGACATGAAAAGTTCGTGATGTATATAATGATGTATAATATGATTTATTCAGGTGAGAAAAATGATTCGCAAGCAAGTATACCTCGAACCTTACCACGATACTCTTTTGAAGAAAAAGGCAAAATCTCTGGGTGTTACAGAAGCAGAGCTGGTCCGCTGTGCTTTGGATGATTTTTTGAGGGCGGGAGGCAATCTGAAAAAAGATCGTGCCGCGTGGGAAATGGAAAGAAAATTTATCACCGGCAGAATGAAGTCGATTCCCAGGTCGGCGGGACAACGGACCTGGAAGCGGGAAGAGCTTTATGACCGCTAGATTGCTGGTTGATACCAACGTTTTAGTGTACGCCTACGATAACGCGGACGCCGCCAGGCAAGAAAGGGCTTTTGCAATTCTTGATGAACTGGCCACGAGTGGTCGTGGTGTGCTTAGCGTGCAAGTCCTGGCTGAATTTGTTGTGGCCGTTACGCGCAAGATCGCTGTGCCGCTTGATGTTGCCTCAGCCAGAAAAAGTGTGGAAAATTACCTTCGTTCCTGGCCGGTCCTGGAGCTGACCGGCTTTATTGTCCTGGAAGCGATCCGTGGCGTTCAAGAGTATCGTTTTTCGTATTGGGACGCTCAAATTTGGGCTACGGCCAAACTTAATCAAATCTCCGTCGTTCTGAGTGAAGATTTTGCCTCCGGGAGCAGTATTGAAGGGGTTACCTTTGTGAATCCCTTTGGACCAGGATTTAGTCTTTCTTGAGCTTTCTATAAACTTAAAGTGAAATGCCCTGGAACATTTAAGGTGGTCGGCAACCGGCGGGCAGCCGGTAAAGCAGGTGGGGTCAATGACGACGGTTCCTGAAAGGGTTTTCCGGGAGATAAACATACCTGTTACCTATTACCAGCGGTACGGGATTGGGCTGGCCTTTTTATTCGGTTCCGTCGTTGAGGAATCCCCGCTGCCTCCCGGAGATCTGGATGTGGCCGGGCTGTTTTTGAATTATGACTTTCCAGGCTACCTGCGTGCTCTGGAAGAACTTTCTGTGCTCACCAGGCGCCGGGACGTGGATTTAGTGGCTTTAAATCTTTGTAGCCCGGCCCTGAAAATGGAAGCCTTGACCAAAGGTATTTTACTTTACAGTCGGGATGACGAAATTTTTGCCCGTTTTGCTCTCGATACTTATTTCGATTACGAAGATTACCTTTACTTCAAACGGGAATATCAGGCCTGCTGGCAGAAACGGGCCGGGGAGGGTTTGCTCTTGGCCGGGAGGCTCCTTAACCGGGAACGGGTGGAAACCTGCCTGTCCCAAATGGACCAGGCGGTGCAAAGGATAAACGACCTGCGGAAACGTTTTTCAGCGGATGAGGAATTTATGTCGGACCTGGACACCCGGGAGCTTTGTGTGCATCATTTGCGGATCGCCCTGGAAAGTGTGCTGGATGTGTGCCGCCACTTTCTGGCGGTAAGGAGTGGCGCTAAGTGAGTACGATACCGCCCGCCTGATCGAAATGGCCGGAGAAAAAGGGCTT
>DAISHP010000492.1:0-1598 GCA_036822475.1 Bacillota bacterium | reverse complement strand
GGAAATTGAGCTTGCGCCTGGAGAGTTTGTCGAAAAATTAAAAAATCTTGCTGAGTCCCGATGAAGAGGTTCTGGCGCGTCCCGGACATGGCCGAAAGGTTTCCGCTATTTGTAATTGGCTCAATAAGAAACACGGTAAAGGGAATTTGATTGCCTGGCTGGCCCTTGTGCCCGGACACTCTTATTTTTTGGAAAAGGATGAGACAAAAGCAGCAAAGTTTCTGAAGACCAATTTAGCTCCACTTTTGGAAGAGTACCTTGCCCAGGGCTATGTGGCAGGTTTTTCAGAGCCGGTCCGTGCTTATCTGCAATGGATAGAAAGCTTGCAGGGATGAGAGCTCCGATGAGCCGTCGCAGAAGTTTTACCGGTGCCCCCATTTTGCCTGTTAAATTAAGGGAATCTCCTTGCTTTGAAGTTATTGACTCCTCAACTGCTCGTCTCCCTGCGGCTTTTTTGCTTAAAGGGCAACTTCCCCGGGAACCACAGTCCCAGGCAGCGCGCCTGGCAAACCAATTTATCCAACAAAACCGCGGTATTCTTCAGAATTTTAATATCTCTGCAAACTTAGCTTATGATGGTCATTCAGTGGATATAATCTTTCAGGCAGGTACAAGAATAGGCGCTATCCCTCTTCTTTCACCAACCTCAGGGAGGCCGGACTATGGGCTTATTGTAAAGCCACGCTTTGATTGGCCAGGAATCGGCTCTATGCTTGGTAAGATGGGGTGGCGGGTTATTCCCTCCCTGCTGCAGTTACCTTTGCTTCCGCGCTCCGATAGAAAGATTCCTCCGTGGGTGTTATCAGCAACTGTCCTTTTACGCATCAAAAAACTACTGGAATGTCTGGAGAGACGTTTTGAGTTTGCCGAATCAGACCTGAGCGCTCCGCGCGGTAGTGTGAAATGGCCCAGTTATATAACATCGTCGATAACAAGAGCCAGATTTTTACATGTCCCCTGCCGTTATCCTGATCTTCGGGATGATCGGGAATTCATCGCCGCGGTCCATTATACCCTGCGTAAACAACAGGCTCTCATATGATCACCCACCCCTTTACCATTCTACCACATTTCTTACGGTAACCTGTTTATATAATTATATCCCGGCTGTGAGGTCCCGGCTAGAGGGAACATGACAGTGATACTGCCAAGTTAAAATGGGTCGTACCCTTTAATTCCCAATACAATTCAACCAGATATTTTTTGAAAACCAAAACATCAAAAAAATCTAAGAATTGGTTGCGGCGGCCTTAACTGCCACCTCCGCATGGTCAATAAAAATCCATTTACAACAAGGCCGGCCAAAAAACAGGTTCTCTACAGCTCCCATCAACAGAAGAGAGGGAGAAAAAGGAAATAGGCAACCTTTTCAAGAATATTACCCGGTAAGAAAAATTTATTTTCTCCGGGAGGTTTGCCAATAACCCAGGTATGGGCGGCGGAGATCAGGCCCGACCTGAACGGGCGCGGGGTCTTCGTCTTGAAGGTACGTTTACTGCGGGTAAGGCAGAGTTAAACAGATCCTTTTGAGTACGGTGAGGCAGATAAGATAAGGCGGGGAAGCATAGAGACCCGGCAGGGGCGAAGACCGCCGGGAA
>DAISHP010000491.1:0-1607 GCA_036822475.1 Bacillota bacterium | reverse complement strand
CGCAAGAGATGCCCCTTGGGTCCTGCGCCTGCGGCGCCGTCTACGCCTACGACGCAACCGGACACAACCTTGGCGCCGCTTTTCTAGAGGCGCTTGTCTTTAGCTGCAATATGGATTGGGATTTGGCCTGGGGTTTACTGCCGGAAGAAGACTACCTGGATAAAATTGTAGAGAATTACGACTACGAAACCAACCGGATCGTTCCGGGCGGATTTTACGAAGGCAGAAAAATCTCCGGAGCTCTTTATTTCGTCAGGCTGCACGCCGACATCCAGGAGGTTACCCGCCGGGGTGTTGAGCAGCGGCTCCAGCAACCGGCCCCGGTTAAACCTGCTTCGCCGCCGCCGGCCCGGGAGCCGGCCACAAGGACTTTGACCAAAGAAGAAGTGACGGAACTGGTAGAACAATACACGCCCGGCCCGCTGCTTGCCGGCGCCGGCCCGGATCAAAAAACGATCCGGCACCTGCAGCGCCTCCTTTATTCAGCTGACGAATTAACCCGTCTCCGGGCGGCCGAATTCCTGGGCCGGGCCTGCGCCGCGGCCGCGCGTAAAAATCCGCGGTTTGTTTCCGGGCTCCTCCAGGGCCTGTTTACCTCTTTGACGGACACCGCCGCCTCCAGCTGGGGGGCGATGGAAGCAATCGGCGAAATCATCAGCCGTTCCGCGGGCATTTATGCCGGCTATATCCCGGTGCTGTACCAGCTGCTGGAGGAAAAAGCAGAAGATAAGGAGCTACAGGCCAAAATTCTGGAGGCCCTGGGTAAAATTGCCGGCGTAAGGCCAGACCTGATCAAAAAGTCATACCTGTATTTTACCCCCTTTTTGCGGGACCCCTGCCCGGAAGTCCGGGGGCAGGCGGTCTTGCTCCTGGGCAAGCTCGCTCCGGGGAAGGCGGCGGGAGAATTGCAGTCCTTACAAAACGACCCGCAGGAAATCAGCATTTACGAAAACGGGAGCATGGTCAAAAAGAAAATCGGCCGGCTGGTTGCCGAAGCCCTCGCCGGAAATTAACAGAAGGCTATTACCTTAAATTTTCATTCTCTGCTGGTGCTGCTTAGCGGCATGGATGTCTACTGTTCTTTGTCCTTGTTCCGGTAAGGTTCCAGCTCGGCCAGGAATTCCGGGTGCACCGCAAAACCAAGTTCCCTGGCTTTATCGACATGGTAAATGGCGTTTGCGTAATCATCCTTCAGGTAATAGGCATAGGCCAGGTTGTTGTGGCCGAGCGCGAAATCGGGCGCCATTTTCAGCATTTCCCGCCCCGTTTCGATGGCCCGGTCGATCTCCCCCTTTTGCAGGTAGGCGTTGGTCAGGTTATTCCACGCCTGGACGATGCGCGGGTTTAAGGCAATCGCCTTCTCCAGCGCCGCGATGGCTTCCTCAGGGCGGGCCATCTGCAGGTAGGCAAACCCCAGGTTGGCGTAGCCGCGCGCGTACCGCGGCTCGATTTCGATAGCTTTTTGGTTTGCCTCCACTACTTTTTCCAGATCCCCTTTTTTGAAGTAAATATAGCCCAAATTGGCGTAGGCTTCGAACATCCGGCCGCTGTTGGCGATGGCCTCTTCAAAGTAGGGAATGGCTTCTTCCAGCCGGCCCTGCCGCATG
>DAISHP010000490.1:0-1617 GCA_036822475.1 Bacillota bacterium | reverse complement strand
AGCTTCACGATCACTAGGCAGCGAAGGGCTTCACCTCGACGGCGGGCGCCGGGATAACGTGCTTACTGTGCTGAGTGCGTTCGATCCGTGCTTTGCGAATTTCCTTCGGCGAGGCAATCTCCTCGATGGTAATTGTTTTCGTGGGCGGCGGCAATTCCAGCCGCTCCCCGATTTTTTCGGCCATGCGGATAGAGGTGGCCAGGATCAGCACCCTTCCCGGACGCAACTGCCGGAGGATTGCTTTGGCCTGCCGGGCATGGTCCTCGTTTAAGAAAAGGGCCGCCCGGATGGCGCCGATCCGCGTGGGCTGGCGTTTGGCCGAAAAGCCCCCCAGAATGCGGGTATCCCGAATGAGCAAACCATCGTCAATAATCACGTCCACGTTCAGTTCGTGAGCAACAGACACGGCCCGGTGGCTCTTCCCCGTGCCGCTGGGGCCGACCAGGGCGTAAACTTCCACCTTATTCACCCTTCCGGTTTAACGGTCAGGAAAAACTTCGCGAACGGAACTGCTTTTTCCTTCTGAAACAGGGTTAAACCGCAAAGACGCCCGGGACGCGAAGTTTAAAGGGACTTAAATAATGTCCCAATTCTGCCTTTAATATGTTAATATTACCATATTCTTATGATCAGCACGAGGGAACAAAAATTAAAAATACATCCTGAAGACTCCCTCTGATTCCTACCCCCGGCCCTGAAAATAAATTGGTGATGCCGCGAAAAAGCGGCATGAGGGTCTAATTCTTGTTTCTGATCCTGGTTGTCCCGGGTGGGTCCGGGATGGTAAACTGAGTATGGTTTTTAAAAAGTTTTTAAGGAGGATGTCTGTTGTCCAGGGAATTTGCCGCCCTGATCGCCGGGCAGTTCGGCCTTTTGCCGGCGGAAAAGCGTCTTTTGCTGAAAACCACCCGGGAGTTGAACAAGGGAGAGCGAAAGATTTTTTTTCAAAAAATCAAGCCCCGGGAAAAAGAGTTTAAAAACTATTTGCGGTTGAAGCTGGCCGCGGAAGATGAAGCAAGGTGGGTGGAAATAACCGGCCGCAGCCTGCTGGAAAAAGGGGGCGAGCCCGACCTGGCGGACCGTCTGGTGATGGATGTGGTCGGCAGGCTGAAGGTTTACCGGTACGTACGGGTTAAATCGGAGGAGGAAGGAATTCGGCTCAAGCCGCTGACCAATTTTGGCGGGCTGATGATGGTTTTGTTTCTGGTGATGCTCGTCACGGCCCTGGTGCTGTACCTGACGGGCCGGTAAAGATATTTAAGTTGCTGTCGGTGAAAGCGCCGCCGGCCCGGCCCGCAGCGGGCGAAAAACAATATTTTAGCGGAATTGCCCTCATTGTTCCCCCGGCTGTCTTTCCCGGTTGCCCTTGAGCCGCTCGACCAGTGCTTCGTCCGGATCGGCGAACAGCGTGCGCTGCTCCTTGTAGATAACGAAGCCAGGCCGGGCCCCCCGCGGTTTATGGACGTTCTTGCGCAGGGTGTAGTCGACGGGGACGTTTTGCGACTGCCTGGCCTGGCTGTAATAGGCGGCGATGGCGGCGGCCTCCCGGAGGGCGACCGGGGTGGGCGGCTGCTCCCCGGCCCTGATGATTACATGGGCGCCGGGAATCTCCCTGGC
>DAISHP010000489.1:0-1618 GCA_036822475.1 Bacillota bacterium | reverse complement strand
TGGTTGCCGGATGCCGATCTTTCTCCTTTTCCATCGCAACCTTCCCTTCCTCAGTGGACTTCATCATTATTATTTTACAAAGTCATCCCGTTTAGTTTAAAAGAACTTTTTAAGCCCCTCCTGGTCGGAGCTATAAAGCATTCCCGGCGGCGGAGCGCCCCGGCCGGCCGGCAGGGCATGCCCTTTCCTGGGGGCACCCATGTCCTGGGCGATGAAGCGATTTGCCGGCAACGGAGGGAAGAGAGCGGGGTTAATGGGTCATTGTCGCTTTACTTTATTTCTTCTTCTTTCCGCACCGCCTGTCTGTATGGGCAGTGTTCTTCCCTTTTTTCTTCTTCCAGGCCGCACTCCCAGTAATCGTGACCCAAAACGTAGCGGCGATACTTACACCAGTTGCAAAAAGTATGGGTAATCTGGGCCTGGCTCATGTCCTTTGCCTTGATCACTTTTCATCCCCCTCCCCATTGATTACAAATTGCCGGAACTTTTTCGCGGCCTCTTCACTTTACCCGATGCGTACCCACTGTTCACTGTTATTGCAAACATTATTCGTCAAAAAGCCGTGAATTCCTGCCCTGATTAGGTTCTGAAAAACTGCTGGCGGAACGACCTTCAAACCTTTAAAAAATAATAATTTGAAAAATCCTGTCCGGCCCTAGAATTTACCGGATTTATCGCCTGATCTTTTCTCTTTCAAGCGGTTATCCCTGTCTTCAAGGGAAGGCCCGGGAAAATTACATGCAGCTTAACTAAATATTCCCAGCACAGGGGGACCAGAGTGGACTGCTCAACGGCGCGGGTCAGCCAGCTTTCCTGAAGCTCGCCGGGGAGTGAGATGGCCGCAATCTGGAAAGGCATCAGCAGGGCCACCAGCATCAGGATAATCACCACGCCGCGCAAAACACCCAAAACCAGGCCGCCCAGCCGGTCGGCCGGCCCGAAAAAGGTCCACCGGGCGGCATGGGCAACCATTCCGCCAAGCAGATTAGCCAGTTGCGCAACAACCAAAAAAATAATTAAAAAGGCAATCACTTCCAAAAGTCCGTGGGCCAAAAACTGCCCCAGCTTTTCCGCAGTGAAAAAACCGTGTTGGCCAAAAAGTTCCGGGGTGACCAGTTTCTCCGGAAGGTTCCCCGGCAGGTGACCGCCCTGGCCCAGGCCGGCTACGGGAGGCGGGAACGGGATTGGCCGGTGAAAGCGGCAGCCAGCTTCGGATTTTTTCCTCTAAATGCCACTGCTGATTGACATACTCCGTTAAGGGACGGTAATAATTAAACGCCGTCACCAGGCCCAAAAACAGGCCCGCCAGCCTGGTCAGACCGGCGATTAAACCGGTGGCAAACCCCCGCCAGGCGGACCAGGCAATGATGATCAGGATGCCGATGTCAAGCCAGTTCATTTACCGCTCACTCCCTGGGAGGAGAACGAAATTGGGCGGCCCGCCGTTCGATTTTCCAGGAGCGACATATGCTTAAGGCGCCGGTAACGAGACACGGCGCACCTTAAGGCAAGCGAACCGGCAGCGCAATTGAGAAGTGGGATGTGAGAAGTTGGAGGTGGGATTTAAAATTCTCACTTCTAACCTCCCGCCTCTCACCTCTCAATTGCCTGGTTCGCT
>DAISHP010000488.1:0-1635 GCA_036822475.1 Bacillota bacterium | reverse complement strand
GCCTGACGGAGAAAATCGGCCACCGCTTTTTGCACCCCGCCCTGGATCAGGTTGTCGCCCAAAAACATGAGGAAGGGAGCGTCGTTTAAGAATGGGCGGGCCGTTTTCACGGCGTGGGCCAGGCCCAGGGGTTCCTCCTGGACGATGTAGGTAATTTTTGCTCCCCAGCGGGAGCCGTCCCCCACGGCTTCTTTCACCAGGGGGCCCGTTTCCGGGGAGATGATTATCCCGATCTCGGTAATCCCCGCTTCCACCACCTGATCTAAAACAAAGAAGATGATCGGTTTGTTGGCCACCGGGATGAGCTGTTTGGCGGTGGTGTAGGTCAGCGGCCGCAGGCGGGTTCCTTTGCCGCCGGACAGGATGAGGGCTTTCACAGAACACACCTCTTGCTCTGGTCAGTCTTGCGCCGGCCCTTTTAGCCTGGCGCCGTACATCCTTTCGTAGTAGACGCGGTATTCGCCCGATTTAATCCGGCGCCACCAGTCCCGGTGCGCGCAGTACCAGCGGACGGTTTCGGCCAGGCCCTGCGCGAAGGTGTAAGGGATAAGGAGATCAATTAATCTGTGGGTCAGATCCTCGTGGCGGGTGACAATGAAAAGCTTCGGCGGCAGGGTAAGCAGAGATTCCGGCTTGACCTTAAAGAAAGCAAAATGGCTGGCGCTAAATTTTTCAAAAGCTTCTTCGCTACCTGAACGTAACTGGCACTAAACGTCCCAAAACTTTTTCAAATCGCGTTTGCCATGGACAAAGGCAATAATAGTTACCTTGGCTCCTTCAATTTTATAAATTAAACGGTAGTTGGAAATGAATAATTCGCGAATATATTCAAGACCCAGTTCTGGAACGACACGTCCTCGTCTGGCAAACATCTTTAGGGATTTGCTTACTTCTTTTACTTTCATCACAAATGCTGCAGCGTAAGCTGGTGAATCACGCGCAATATATTTCACTACTTCTTCCAAGTCCCGGGTGGCTGTTCGAGACCATTTTACTCGATTAGCCATTTGGACAGGCGCTCCTCTACCTCTTCCTGAGTGTAAACATCTCCTTTTTCAAGATCACGGAGCCCGATTTCGATTTTTTGTTTTACATAAATATGGTACTGAATATCTTCCAGGGTGCAGTCGTCTGGTAACTGGGCAAGCAAATTAATTATTTCTTGTTTGGCGCTTTGCATCTCGAAACCCCCCTTGCAAAAATTATTAACATAATTATATAACGGATTTCGGTTTTTGTTAAGCTGTCCTTATCGTCCTGAAGATAACAAACAGCCGCATTTATAACCAGTTCTTCTTTTGATCGCCTCTAGTCCCTGATTTGTTGGCGCCTGCTCACCCGGCTTCGGCCGTGGGAAGGTGGGGAGAACGGGGATTGGGGCAGAGCCGTTTCGTAAAATACGCCCATTGCTGCCCACCCCTTCAAAACCCGCATCTAAATCTTTTTTTGGCCTGGTATCTTCACCCTTCATATCGCTAACTGTTTATCACCATGTTCCCTGCCGGTTAGCGTCAAACTCACACCTTCCAGGCGCGAAAATATTTTTGGTTTTAAGCTGGCAATTTTTATGTAAATTACTTTATTGCCTTCTGCTTCAATTTTTTTTCCCATTTGTAAATTAAAATCCCTTAATTC
>DAISHP010000487.1:0-1647 GCA_036822475.1 Bacillota bacterium | reverse complement strand
GGTTCTTGCAGTTCGACCTGTCGGGACTGGCCGACACTTTAAGGATGAGCAAGAGGGAAACCTGCAGTTTGCGGCTTGCCCTGGAAGACTCCAGGGGTAGAATAAAAGCCGATGGAAAGCTTTTCGATATCCGGTGCCGCTGGAGAATAGAAAACTTCCGGTATACGGTGGAGGAGTCAGCAGGCGAGCGGTGTCTCAAGGCGGCCTGGCTGGACCGCGGTGAGCAACAGGACCGGGTCGTGCGGCTCTGGCGGCTCTGGGAACCCTGGGTTGAACCCCTGTTCCTGGCTGTTCCTGACGGGGTCTCTGAGGTGGAAATCCGCCGAAATGCTGCTGAGTTTCTTCCGGGTCCCTATTTGATCAAATTTGATCTTGACGACTCGTGGGGCGAGGGGCTTGTAGATGAATTTCCCACGGAGAGAAGCAACAGTGAGCAAATCTTTATTAAAAGTGCCGGGATCCATATATCAGTCAGTGAATGCTATTGGGTAAACAAAAGAAAGCTGCGCATTAGCGGAAAACTGGCCAATACTGCCGGCAGAAAAGAGGTTTCAGTAAGGCTCTACGGAGTTGTGAAAGGCAGATATAAAGTTTGGTCGGCGTTAACTTCCACCAATGAAAACGGCCATTTTAATTTTCAGGTTGAAGACCCCTTTGCGCAAATTTACTATCCGGCAAAAGAAATTGCCCGTCCGCACTGGCTGGGAGTTATAGCAGAAGATAATGTTTATCATTTTCAAATTTTACCTGAGCCGGGAGGGCTATGGTGGCCGCTGGCGCTGGCTTTGGAGGGGGCCTTTTCGGATTTAGATGAGGATGGAGGCGGGCAGATATATATCGGCTGCCGGGAAGAAAGGCTGGACGAACCGTTATTAAACAAGGAAATCAGCAAAAATGTTTTACGCGATTTTCGGCAGGGGAAGGAAAAAAGCCCGGTTGATATCCAGATTGGGGGGAAGATTAAAAAAGCTTATTTATGGAGGGACAAAATAGAACTCAAAACAAAGGCGGTAAAATGTACCTCAGGAAACTGCCCCTTCGGCAAAAGTGTTGAGCCGGACCAACATGCCTGGGATAATAAACATTTTCCTGCTGGATGCAAGAGTTTTATAGTTAATTTTCGAGAAATAAGGGCTTCGTTATCCTGGTACCTGGATTTGACAATGCGAATTCGTGATGGGCAGGAAAAATACCGGCTGGCAGGGAATCACCTGCTGACGTTATATAATAAACTGACCCGGCCGCTACCGGAGCCAGTTCGGCTAGACGAGCAAAATCCTGAGTTTGATTTAGAAAAATTAATCGCGGCCCTTTGGGAAAGGGAAAAGATTTTACTTGCTGCCTGGGAGAGTAAACAAAAGTGAGCATCAACCCCATTAAAGCTACGGAAGCAATTAGCAATAACTACCAGAACTACCTCAGCACCACCTTCCGTTTTCAGGACCCGGAGCTGCAAAAGCAATTTCTAAATAATTTACGGGAGAAAGGCAGGTTTGTGAAGGGGCCGATCCTGGAGGTTACTCCTGCCTTTGAAGCCGGCGCCAGCATAAGAGATCTGGTAGAGGAAGGTGTCCTGTCGAAGGAGTTTTATCGGCTCCGGACCGACTCTTTGCCGGTAGACCGGCAGCTTTACCGGCATCAGGAGAA
>DAISHP010000486.1:0-1654 GCA_036822475.1 Bacillota bacterium | reverse complement strand
AGTCCCCTCCCGGATCATGGCCCCCAGGTCCCTGCTGGTAGCCGCCAGCACCCTTACATTGATGGGGGTTGAACGAACAGAGCCGAGCCTGTACACACATCCTTCCTCGATGACCCTTAGTAGCCCCACCTGAATTTCGAGCGGGGCGTCACCAATCTCATCCAGAAAGAGGGTCCCCCCGTCAGCCTGCTCAAAGCGCCCCGGATAGCCGCGCCGCGAGGCCCCGGTAAAGGCCCCTTCTGAGTACCCGTACAATTCGCTGGCCATCAGTTCTTTTGGCACGGCCCCGCAGTTTACAGCAACAAAAGGCCCGGCGGCGCGGCTGCTCTTTTCATGAATCATCCTGGCAAAAACCTCTTTCCCGGTTCCGGTTTCCCCGGTTAAAAGCACGTTCAGTTCTGTCTTTGCAGCCTTTTCAGCCAACTCTAAAGCCGACAAGAAAACAGGATCGTTTCCGATGACTTGCAGGGACGAGTTCTTTAAAACAGGGCTGTTGTCGAAGTGAAAATGGGAGGCGTTTTGAGAAGAGAAGCTTTTACGGTTATCTCGCAGGATGCGCTTGGCGAGCTCACCCTCAATCAAGCGGGCCAGCGCTGCCACCCAACCCATGGAGTACAGGTTCACTCTGTCGGAAAAACCGGTCAAGTCTACCACTCCGGCAACATCCCCGGTCTGCGGGTGAAAGAACGGAGAGGCGGCACAACAGTATGGATGCCAGGTGTATGAATAATGCTCGCAACCGTTAAGTAACACGTTTGTTTTTTCGATCAGGGCCATGCCGATGGCATTGGTGCCTACGCCTTCTTCGCTCCACAGGGCGTCTACCGCAAAGTTGTGTCTGACCGTCAGTTTTTTTAGCTTAGGGTTGGGAGTTTCCACATAAAGGATCACTCCCTGAGAGTTGCTGAGGGTGAGGACGCAGTCACACATCAACAATAGTTTGCCAAAGTATTTAAAGTAAGGTTCCGCGATTTCTAACAAGAGCTTTTCCAAATTGTCCTTGCGACGGTTGGGAACCGCCGGTGCGGCATCGACAAAAGGATCCACGCAATAGTTGCGCGACCTCTGCCATGAACCGATCAAAGACGGGTGAAGCTGGGCTGGGAGCAGGCTCCCCTTTTCAAATAGATCCCTGGCCTCTCGCCTGGCGTTGAAAGTAACAAAACCCAATTTTCTCACCTCCAGATAACAAATCTTATAATTAAATATTCAGAAAAATGCTCTAGTCAAAATTATATACAATTTTTACTTTTATATTAAAAAGTTTTTAGCGATACTGTCAAGTTAAAGTGGGTCGTTCCCGATAATTTCCAGGGCAACTCAGCCATATTAAATTCTAGAACCAAAACATAGGTCACAAAAATTTGTGTCAAAGGGGTCGACATAATTATAATGATTGCTGCTCCCCTTTGTGACACGTTCCTGGTGAGCCCTGGAGGTACTGAAGAAGGCGGACTTTCAAAGGACCGTGTTGGCATCGCGCAATCAGCCGTCCTCCTTGTCCTTTGCAAACGCTGGTGAAGTAGCGCCCCTTTTCTTGGGCCGGTTATGCTGTCCTGCCCGCATCGATACTATGGGCGCCTCCGACTCCTCCCCAGGCAGGTAAAGAACTTCAGCGATACGCCTTATATCTCTCCTTTGGAGGGGCCACCTC
>DAISHP010000485.1:0-1656 GCA_036822475.1 Bacillota bacterium | reverse complement strand
CCCGCGCCGATCACTAAAACCTCGGGCACCGTCTCCACCACAATCGGTTCGAGGGGCTGCGTCAGCTTTGTTTTGGCGATCCCGCCCCGCGCCAGCCGGACGGCTTTTTCCGTCGCCCCCGCCGGGTCATCCCGGTGGGTCCAGGAGCACTGCTCCCGGATGTTGACCTGGGTGTACTGGTAGGGATTCAGCCCCGCCCTTTTGGCCGTTTCCCGGAAAGTAAACAAATGCAGCTTCGGCGAGCACGAGGCGACCACCAGGCCGCTTAAGCCGTGCTCTTTAATGTCCTGTACCATCTCCTGCTGGGTGGCGTCAGAGCAGGCGAACAGCGCCGTTTTCGCCACCGCCACGCCCGGTTCGGCGGCGGCGGCGGAGCGCACCCGCTCCACGTCCACGTAGTCGGAAATATTTCCGCCGCAGTGGCAAATGTAGACGCCAATCTTCCGCTCGCTCATGTTCCCCTCCTGATCCTTTCCACGTAGGCGGCGGCCTGGGCGGCGGCCGCGCCGGCGTGCAAAATGGTGTCCGGAATATCTTTGGCCCCGGAGGCGGTTCCGGCCACAAAAACTCCCTCCAGGCTGGTTTTTCCCGGGTGCAGGTCCTCGGCGGCCTCTTTTACCCAGTGGAATTCGTCCAGCGCCAGCCCTTCCCCGGCAAACAGGCCGGCGTCCGCGCCATTGGCCAGCAGCCCCACGGAAAGGACCACCAGGTCGTGCTCCGCCCGCACCGTCCTCCCTTGCTCGATATCTTCGTAGGCCAGCACCAGGTTGCCGTTTTCCGTTTCGGTAATCTCGGCCACCCTGCCCCGGACGAAATTGGCGCCCATTTCCCCGGCCTGGGCGTAAAACTCCTCGTACCCTTTGCCGAAGGCCCGGATGTCCATGTAGTAAGCCGTCACGTCCGCCAGGGGAAGGGCGCCCATAATCAACTGGATTTGCTTGATGGAATACATGCAGCAGACCCGGGAGCAAAGGGGGTTGTTGACCGTGCAGTCCCGGGAGCCGGTACACAGCACGTAGGCGATATTTTCCGGGATCTTGCCGTCGGAAGGCCTTAAGATCGTGTTAAAGGGCCGGGTGGGGGCCAGCAGCCGGTCCATTTGCATCCCGGTGATGACGTTCTTAAACTTCCCGTACCCGTACAGGGTCTTGCGCTCCGCCGGAAAGAGCCGGTAACCGGTGGCCAGGATTACGGCGCCCACTTCCACTTCCTCTTCCGCTTCTTTCATCGCCAGGTCGACCGCCCCGGCCGGGCAGGCGGCCACGCACTGCCGGCACTCCGCGCAGACGCCGCAGTCCAGGCACCGGCCGGCGCCGGAGCGGGCCTCTTCTTCCGTCAGCGGCAATTCCACTTCCGCAAAGCCGGCCAGGGCTTCCGCCGGCGAAAGCTCCCGGGCCGGGGCCGGGGGCAGCTTCCGGTAGCTTTGCTGCCGGCCAAGCACCTTTTCCCGGTCCACGGCGGGCAGCCGGTAATCAAAATCCGCGGCCTTCAATTCTTCCCCCTTTAAATAGCGGTCGATGAAGAAGGCGGCCCTCCTCCCCTGGGCAACGGCGTTGACGATGGTGGCCGGCCCCGTCACCACGTCGCCCCCGGCAAAGATGTAAGGAACAGAAGTCTGAAGGGTTGCCGGGTCGGCCGCGATGGTACCGTCCTTGT
>DAISHP010000484.1:0-1663 GCA_036822475.1 Bacillota bacterium | reverse complement strand
TTTGCACCTGGTTCCCTATTATCCCTTGCCTTCGCGGCAAAGGCACCCGTATACCTGAAATATTCAGTTACTTTATATTGATATCATATCTTTTCATGATTGTCCAGTGATTTTTTACCAGGTTGAAAATATTATTTTGGCATTGCGTACCTGTTATCTGGACATTTGCTTTGCCAGACAGATCCCGTGTTATTTTTCATAGCCCAAAGCTCCTCTTACAGCGACCAACCCGAAACATTTCGCACCATTGTCTGGCTTTGAGGTGTGCGTTCTGCGGGAGGAGTTTACCTTGTTTCCTCATCAATGAGCACATGCATGGCTTCTGCCATCAGTCGTGCAGCTTCTCGGATATCCGGATTATTCCGGGCTTCATCGACCAGGCGGTCAAACTTCTCGCCAGGCCAGAACGGGTTGTTGTAAGAGGAATCACGGTCTGGTTGCTTTCCGCATTACCCTCCCATACCTTTATCTTCAAAAGAGATTTTCCAGCGGGGCGAAGAGCCTGTTCCAAAGTGTACTTGACTGCTTCAGCAGTAAACTCCTGGCCGTTGTGGAATTTAACTCCCTTTCTTAAATAAAACCGCCAGGTATTGTTGCCCCTGTACTCCCACCTGGTAGCCAGGAGCGGTTCAATCTACTTACCCCCCAAAATTTTTTGGCGCTTGCCTCCCATTAGCTTTTATAATAGGTATTCCAACTCAAACCGCCCAGGCGACGGAAAGGCTCGGCCAGTACAAAGCTGGAATGGCTCAAAAGACCGTGGTAAAGATGAAAAGCCCTATTCATCTCCCGGCGCAAGGCCCGGCCGAGCTCTACCGGTACGTCCTTCACCTGTTCGTAATCTGTCAGCAGACAGCGCATGGCGGTCACTGACACCATTTTACCCAGCATCTCCGCGGTAAAGGCCAGCTGACCGGTTAGTTCAGCCATAGCTTGCTCCTTGAGGTGAAAAGCTTCAGCAATATCAATAACGCAGTTCGGCCGTTCCGGGATCATGGGGCAAACCCAGAGTCAAGCCTTCTCTTCAATCCAGCCCTCCAGTTCAAGTACCGCGTTCTGGAATTCGGTCAACTCTTCATCTTTGCAGTTGAAATAGCCCCGGCGCATGGCTTCAGCGATACGCCTGGCTACTTCCAGGGCGGCAAAGCGGTTGTTCTCCGCCAACCGGCGGCGCATGACCTGGTCCAGCAGGAAGCGGTGGAGCGCCTCGTGGAAAACCCACTCGCTTACCCGGCCAGTGGTGGCTTTGAGGCCGATCAGATATTCCAGTCGCTCGGCTATCTTCTGAGCGCCGTGGTGCTGGTGCTTCAGCATCTCGTCAATCCACCTGGGGTTGAAAAGTCGTGTCCTCACCGCCCGGTCAATAACCAGGCCCACATCGGCCATTTCGGTAATTTCTTCCGTAGTGTCCACCACCCACTGTTCGGGAGCTTTTCCTTTCTTTTCCGCCACGCTCCGGGAAAGCCCGCCAAAAAACTCGTAGTAATGGTCGAGATCGGTGAATTCGTATTCCGTGCTGTGCCTCACCTGCGAAACCACGTCAACCGTGGAGACGAGCCTGGCGAAGAGAGCACGGTTTTCCTGAACCCTGCCCCGGTGATAGCAGTAACACATAGAGTTGTCATAACTTTCTACAAGCTCCTTTTCCTCCCGCCAGACCCCG
>DAISHP010000483.1:0-1667 GCA_036822475.1 Bacillota bacterium | reverse complement strand
CCAAAGATGTCGAGCATGCCTTCCAGGCTCAGGTAATGCAGACCGTCCGCCCCGATAAACCGGCGGATTTCCTCGATTGGCTTTTGGGCGGCAATCAATTCACCCCGGTTGGACGTATCTATTCCGTAGTAACAGGAATGAACAATGGGCGGCGAACTCAGGAGCAAATGCACTTCTTTTACCCCACACTCTTTCAGCATCTTCACGATCTTGCCGCTGGTCGTGCCGCGCACCAGCGAGTCGTCCACCATGACCACGCTTTTTCCGGCCAGAATTTCGCGCGCCGGATTCAACTTCAAACGCACGCCCAGGTCCCGCATATCCTGGCTGGGCTGGATGAAAGTACGGCCGATATACCTGTTTTTCATCAACCCTTCCTCTAAAGGAATCCCGGAAGCTTCCGCGTAGCCGCGCGCCGCCGAAACCCCCGAGTCGGGCACGGGAATGACCAGGTCGGCCTGCACCGGATATTCTCTGGCCAGACAACGGCCCATCAAACGGCGTACCTGATTTACGTAAAAGCCGTCGAGGCAGCTGTCCGGGCGGGCAAAGTAAATGTATTCAAAGATGCAGTGGGCATTTTGCCTGCCCGGTTGCCCCTGAACGGAAGCAAGCCCTTCCCCGTCGATAATGACAATTTCCCCCGGGGCGACGTCCCGGATGAAACGCGCCCCAACGGTATCCAGGGCGCAGGACTCTGAGGCCACCACGTATCCCCGGGCGTCTTTCAGTTCACCGATGCACAGCGGACGAAAACCGTAGGGATCACGGACGGCCAAAAGTTGATTTTCCGTTAAAATCACCAGCGAATAAGCGCCGGCCAGGGAAATCATGCACTTCATCAGGGCGTTGACCAGTCCCGTCTGGCTGTACCGGGCAATTAAGTTGACGATTACTTCGCTGTCGGTGGTCGTTTGAAAAACGGAACCGGTGGAAGTAAGACTGGCGCTTAACTCAGCAGCGTTGGTCAGGTTCCCGTTGTGGGCCAGGCCGATCATGCCGCCCGAATACCGGAAGACCAGCGGCTGGGCGTTAATCGGCTGGCTGGCGCCGGTGGTGGAATAACGGACGTGCCCGATCGCCAGGTCGCCGGGAAGATCCTCGATCTGGCGGCCGCCGAAAACTTCCGGGACCAAACCCATTCCTTTATACAGGCTGATTTTGCGTCCGTCGGCCACGGCGATTCCCGCGCTTTCCTGGCCCCGGTGCTGGAGCGCGTAGAGACCGTAATAAGTGAGCCGGGCGACATCTTTTCCGGGAGCATAAATTCCAAAAATACCGCACGCTTCTTTTAGCTTCTCCACTTTGGCCGCCTCCCTTAAAAACAGGGATTAGGGGTTAGGGATTAAGGTTTAGGGACAGATACTTTTGCTGGAGATGACTATCGTAAAGAAAAGGTAAGTCAGGTAAAGCGCTGAACCGCTTCTTGATTCCGTCCCTTTATGCTTTTGAGCTTTCGTCTCTTTTCCCCCTGGTTCTCTGTGCCTCTGTCCCTTCTGTACCTTTTGAATCCGAAACGTTTACCTTACAGGCCAAATCGCCGGTAAATAACGTCGATATTTTTAAGGTAGTAATTGTAATCAAACAACTTTTCGATTTCCGCGGGCGGCAGGTTTCTGGTTACCTCCGGATCTGCTTTCAGGAGATCCTGAAAATCCCGGCCCTTG
>DAISHP010000482.1:0-1668 GCA_036822475.1 Bacillota bacterium | reverse complement strand
TAACGTGGCTGCCGGTTTGAAGCTGCGGGGAACCCCCGGCGGGGAAATTACGCAAAGGGTAAATACCTGGCTAAAAAGGCTGGGGATCGGGCACCTGGCCGGGCGCCGGGCCCACCAGCTTTCCGGCGGGGAGGCCCAGCGGGTGAGTCTGGCCAGGGCCTTTGCCCTGGAACCGGAGGTTTTATTCCTGGATGAACCATTTTCCGCTCTGGATTTCCCCACCCGTCTGGCGCTGCTGCGGGACCTGGGCAGCCTGCTGCAGGAGACCGGCCCGGCCACGATTTTCGTGACCCATGACTTTTCCGAGATACCTTACCTGACGAACCGGGTAGCCATGATGAAAAACGGGTGCCTGGCCCGGATCGGGACTTTCGAAGAGGTGTTTAAAATCAAGCCGCGCAAAGAAACTTATCTGACCTCCCTCTACCGGGTATTCGACGAAGACAGTCGTCAAGACGGTCATCCCGGAACAGGGCGGGGCAGTTGATCAGGTTTGCCTGGCTATATTTTTCCCAGAGACCTTCGGGATCAGGAATCCCCCGAAGGTATTTTTTTTCTTCCGGGGAGGATTTTCGCAGCGGAAAGAAGAAAAAAATTTAAAGGTTTCCTTTGGAGAGACAGATCGGCCGGAGGCAGGCCGACCGGGGTTTGGCGGCTAGAAACAAGAACCGCCCCTGGAGGTGAATGGATGGCCAAAAGTTCGTTGGGACTGGACAAAAATGTTGTGGGTTTACTTTGCTACGTGGTGGGATTCGTTACCGGCATCGTTTTTCTGGCGCTGGAAAAGGAAAGCACCTTCGTTAAGTTTCATGCGGTGCAGTCAATTATTGCCTTTGGCGGGTTTTTCGTCCTGAGCAAAGAGGGGAGTGGCCCATCGGGTAATTCAGCCGCCGGAAAAATCCTTGGACGGCGACGGCGATACCGGTAAAAGCACTATATTCCATACCGGATTAAATAAATTTCATAAGACTTTTTTCTGTCTTCCAGCAATAATAAGTTATCCTGATTTAAGGGCTGTAATCTAGCTGCGATTTCCTATACATAATTCTCTGTGACCTCTGTAGCTAATTAATTTAAAAAGGGGGTATGTTAAAAATGGCCGTGTTGACTGAGCAGATGAAGGAGTTAGTGAAAGGCGGGAAATGCCTGGTGGCCACCGCCGGCAAGGACGGGTGGCCGAATGTGGGCCCGAAGGGCTCGGTGGTTGCGGTGGACGACTCCACGCTGGCCTTCGGGGAGGTAACGGGGAGGCAGACCTACAAGAACCTGCAGGAAAACCCGAAAGTGGCGATTGCCGTCATGGACTACGAGCAGCGGGTAGGCTACCGTTTTGTGGGTCCGGCGGAGTTGGAAACCGAAGGTCCGCTCTACGAAAAATTTGCGCAGCGGTTTGCGGAAATGAAGCTGCCCCGGCCGGCCGCGGCGGTCAGGGTAAAAGTCGAGGCAATCTATGATTTGGGGATCAAAAACCCCGGCGGGAGGATTGCTTGACCGCTTCTATAAATTTACGGAAAGAACAGGAGAGAATTTTCTGGTGGATTACCTGATCTGCGGTACGGACAGCCTAAACACAGGGAATACCAAACCCTGTCCCCGCTGTTGCCGGCCCGGCCTGCCGGTGAAAAGCGTTACCGTGGCCAGCCTGGCGAACGAGAAAAAGCTTCCTCT
>DAISHP010000481.1:0-1670 GCA_036822475.1 Bacillota bacterium | reverse complement strand
GGCTAACTGGCGGGGTGTTTTCCGCTCTTCCCGGTCTTTTTTGCCTACTTCCGTTAAAACCAGAAAACCCAGTCCGGCTGCCATAGCGACTGCTTTTTCTCTCACCTCGCTGTCCAGGGTGATCGTTCCGTCGGAAACTTCGATGGCGGTAAAACCAAGCTCCCTTGCCAGATGCAGGTATTCCGTCAGTTTATTTTGCAGAATGGCTACTTCTAAAAATGTGCCGCCCGGATAGATTTCAACTCCGAATGATTTAACTAATTGAATTTTTTCGGCCAAAATTTCCGGGGTATATAAAGCTGAGGTGCCGAAACCAAGCTTGAAAAAGTCAATGTACTGGCTGCAGAGATGAAGCAAATCGCGCGTTTCCCCCAGGCCCAAGCCCTTGTCAATAATCATGGTTAATCCCTGCTCCCGCGGTTTTTCCTGCCTGTTGCCCAGGGGGAAACTTAAAATTTCTTTCCATGTTTTGGTTACGCCATTCATTCCGTTTGACTCCTTTCCCAAGTTTTAAATTCTTCTGACACCTCCCTGGAAAATAATAGGCACAAAGGCAACAGGCACAAAGGCACAAAGGGAAAATGGCCTCTGTGCTTTAGCGTCTCAATTCCCCCTTTTCCGGTTCCTGATCCCTAACTTATTCAGTGTAGAAGGAGGAAGTGACCATGGAAAAAGTAGCAATAACCGGTATAAATGGCTTTATTTTGTTGGTTTGCGGGCGGGATTAAACGTGAACAATGGCTGGGGCTTGCCGGCCGGGACCTGTTCGGTCCGGTCCGGCGGAGGTTTTTCCGCGCCAATGGTGATGTCCCCGCTCCGGATCAAAAATGCCGCCAGCAAGGCGGCCGCCGCGGCCAGGGCGGCGCCGCTCCAAAACATAAAGGGCTGCCCCTTGCCCATCAAAAGGCCGAAGAGCGGCGGGCCGAAGGCCACCCCGAAGAAGCGCACGCTGCCGTAAAGGGAGGTGACCAGCCCCCGCCTTTCGCTGGCCGTGGAGCTGGTGATGATGGTGTTCAGGCAGGGAAGCGTCAGTCCCGTGCCTACGCCGGCGAGGGAGATGGCCACAAAGAAAAAAATGGTTTGCCGGAAGATCCCCAGTGCCGCCAGAGAGGCGGTAATCAGGCCCAGGCCGGCGACCACCAGCCATTTCATCAAGGCGGCCTTCTTTTTAATCAGGGTGCCCGTGACGTAAGACGTTGCGCACATGAATAAAACCGGGATGGCCAGGGCCGCACCTTTCCGGATGCCGTTGTAACGAAAAACGGTTTCCAGGTGCTCGGATAAAAAGAAAAGGACCCCGAATAAAAGAAGCAGGGCCATCATCCCGCCAAAAAAGGAGGTCAGCAGCAGCACCGACTTTTTTTCAAAAACTCCGCCGAAAGATTGGAGATACTGGCCGATGCTCCGGGCGGCCCGGTTTGCCGGGGGTTCCTTGACCAGCAGCCAAAGTCCCGCCACGGCTGGAAGCACAGCCAGGGGAAAGAAGAGGAAGGCGGCGTACCAGGTGATTAAGCCCAGCGCGGCGCCCAGGACGGGGCTGACCACCTTCCCGAAGCCGTTGGCGGCCTCGATGATGCCCAGGGCCCGGGAGCGCCATTTTCCGCCAAAAAGATCGCCGCACAGGGCCATGGCGATGGGCGCCGTTCCGGCCGCGCCGATCCCCTGGAGAA
>DAISHP010000480.1:0-1674 GCA_036822475.1 Bacillota bacterium | reverse complement strand
ACTACGAAGTCGTCTACCTTGGCGTCCATCCAGGTTAGCTGCACTTGCGGCGCCCCCGCCCGGATTAATCCGTCCTCATCCATCCCGATGTTAAAATGGGTGCCTTTTTGATACGCAGCGATGATTTCCTTTAAGACGGGGTATAGATCGCGAACAAAGCTTTCGTCGTTGGTGTACTGTAAATATTTATAGACGGCCTGAAAAAACCACAGCGAAGCGTCAACCGTGTTGTACAGCGGTTCTTGCCCGGGGTCGGGAAACATATTGGGAATCAGGCCGTCCTTGCAGTATTTAGCGAAGGTAGAAAGGATTTCCCGGGCATCCTCGAAGCGTCTGGTAACCAGAGTCAGCCCGGGCAGGGCGATCATGGCGTCCCTCCCCCAGTCGTTAAACCAGTGGTAGCCGGCAATTACGCTTTTGGCGCCGGTGGATTGCCGCCGGACGATAAAGGCGTCGGCGGCCCGGACGAGGCGGCGGGCAAATTCATCCTTGAATCCGGCCCGGTCGATAACTCCCCGCATCCTTTTGGTCTCCAGTTCCAGCAGCGCCGGTCCGTCTATGGTGTACATTTCTTCTGTCGTGGCGATAAAGGTGATGGTTTTATTTTCCCCGGGGGCCAGGGAAACGGTAAAATCCCCGGGCATGTAATGATCTTCTTCGGCGTCCAGCCCCCTTTCCCGTTCCCGCAAATAAAACATCCCGTAGAACCAGTCTACTTTTTGCTCGTATTTTCCGTCGCTACAGGCCAGATTCAGGGCCGGGACACCGCGGTCCGCCAGGATGGCAACACCGTGCGCCGCCTCCCGCTGGCTGAAGGCCACCTGGCCTTTTTTCGCCGTCCCGTGGAAATCCCGCCAATTCACGAGGGGAATCAGCCGGAGGCAGGCCGGCTGATTCCCGTTCTGAACCCGGTAAAGGACAACGGTAGTATTCTCCCCGTAAATCATAAATACCTGCTTCTGGAGAAATATGTCAGCAAAAGAATAGGTAAAGACGGGGAAAAAACCCAGGTTTACCTGCTGCAGGTGGACGAAGCCGGATTCAGTTACCCCCCATACCGTCTGGTTGGTGGCCAGGTTATAGACTTTTCCGGCGGTTTCGAGGCGCTCGTCCAGCTTGGCCAGTAACACAACCCTTTGGACGGGCGGACTCAGGGAGGCTACCAGCAATCCGTGGTATTTGCGCGTATTGGCGCCGATAATCGTGGCGGAGGCATATCCGCCCAGGCCGTTGGTGACCAGCCACTCATATTCAATTCCCCGCTCAAAACTGGGCCATTCACCCTTCCCGAAACGCAAAGACGGTTTCTTCCTTTCTGCTCAGTCGAAAATAGCCTTCTGCCATCCTTTGCCATCGGGCCGGAATTGTCCGGCTCGCTCCGCTGCTCCGGGTCGACCGGACCAATTCCACCCCTCTGTTCCCATTGTTTACGATGAGGATGGTATCTGACAACCGGCAAACGACTGAATTGCCAGAGCAATCGCTCCCATTAGGCCGGAGCGCGGGCCGAGGCCGGCCGGGGCAAGCTGCACCTGTCGGCGGAGGGCCTGCAGCGCCCTCTTATTTATTTCTTCTTCCATTGCTTCCCACAGGGGCTTTCCCGCCTGCATCGCCCCGCCGCCCAGGAGAATTAAGGCCGGGTTCAATAAATTAATGACACTGGCCAGCCCTATT
>DAISHP010000479.1:0-1686 GCA_036822475.1 Bacillota bacterium | reverse complement strand
AATTCGTCCCCTTCTTCCATCTCCGGGTTAATCCCTCCGGGTTAGTCGAGGGGCAACGTCCGGCGGCGGCGCTTTTCGAAAACGGCTACTTCCCGGTAGCCGGCGGCCCGCAGCCATTCCAGCGCCTGTTCCCAGGCGTATCCCACCTGGCCGGGGGCGTGGGCGTCGGAACCGGCGGTGACCGGAACGCCGTACTCCCGGCACACCTTCAAAAAGTCCAGCGCCGGGTAGATTTCGCCGGCGGGCGCCCTTAAGCCCGCGGTGTTCACCTCCACGCAGACCCCGCATGCGGCAAAGACCGCCGCCGTTTCCGCGTACCAGGGGCGCAGGTCGTCCTCCGGCCGGTAGCCGAACTTTTTCACCAGATCCGGGTGCGCCAGAATATCGAACAGCCCGGAGCGGGCAGCTTCTTGCAAAAGCCGGAAATAATCGGCATAGATGGCACGGATGTCCCGCTGCGCGTAACCGGTCAGGTGAGCCGGGTGGTCGAAAGCCCAGCCGTCGATATAATGCACGGAGCCAATCACGTAGTCGAAGGGTGCGCTGAAAAGCACAGCCGCCAGTTCTACCGTCCGGCCGGGGATAAAATCCGCCTCGATGCCCAGCCGGATGGTCAGGTCCGGATTTTCCTCCCGCAGCCTGACCACCTCCGCCACATACTCCGCCAGCTCTTCTTCCTCCATGGCCAGGCTGGGGTCGCGCTCCGCCTCCGGCAGCCAGTATATGGGAATGTGGTCGGCAAAACCAATTTCACTTAACCCGGCGGCGCGGGCGGCCGCCACGTAGGCATCCGGCGTCCCTGCCGCATGGCCGCAGCGCCAGGTGTGGATATGGTAATCGGGCAAGGTAAACTTCAATTTTTTAACCTGCTTTCTGTAAATTTTAGTTAACCGGCGTTCTCCGCCCGGAGCGCCCCGGACACCGTCCGGGTCAGGCGGTAAATGCGCTGCGCCAGTTCCGGCGCCAGCAGACCGGCACCGCAGGCGGGGGTGATCAGGGCCTGCTCCTGTAAAAGCTTCCGCGATAATCCGCGTTTTTCCAGTTCGCCCCAAAGAGCGGTCAGCTTTTCCAGCAGGCTTTCCCCGTTTTCTTCCCAGGCTTTTTCGGAGGTAGGCACGATCCCCCAGGCCAGCACGCCCCTCCGCTCCAGAAAGGACTTCGCTTCCCGGGCGTAAGGGAAAAGCGACTCCCCGAAGTTGTAAGCGTCCAGGTTAACAATATCCGGCCCTGGTTCGCCGGCGAAAAAAAGGGACCAGTCGATGGCGTCACAGGAGTGAACACCTGCCAGCGCCCCGGTCCCGTGGACGGCCCGGAAGATTTCCCCCAGGTCGGCGACGATCATTTCCCTGGTTACTGTGATGTAGCTGGACCGGCCGTACACACTGACCCCGGGATCATCGATAAAAATAATGGGCGGGCGGCCCAGCACCCAAAGCGCCTGGGCCTGCCAGCGGGCGTGCAGGACCAGGGTCTGCCGGATCAGTTCCCGCAGCTGTTCGTTATAGTACGCCGGGCGCCCCTGTTCGTCCTTTAAGGCAAAGCCGATGGACAGCGGCCCGGCTAACTGACCCTTAAAGTAAAAGGCTGCCGGTGCTTCCGGCGGGCCCGGCGATTCTAACGCGCCCGGCGTCCCCGCTGCTTCCGACACGCCCGGTCCCTCCGGTTTCCCCGGTGTCCTTTTTTCTC
>DAISHP010000478.1:0-1725 GCA_036822475.1 Bacillota bacterium | reverse complement strand
GGCAAATAAAATCGATCTTCCGGGAGCCGGGGAGAACCTTCAACGCTTGCAAAAGACCCTCGGCGCCCAATACGAAATTTTTCCCCTCAGCGCTTTGACCGGCCAGGGTTTGGAGCCGCTTTTATTTCGGGTGGCCGCTCTGCTGGCGACACTCCCGGCGCCCCAGCCGGGAAAAGCAAAAGAAGAAGAAAAAGATGCTTTTCACCGGGTAACCAGGCTTAAAAAGGAGCCGCCCTTTTTCATCACCCGCCAAAACGGCATTTTTGTTGTGCGGGGGCGGGCCGTCGAAAAGCTGGTGGCCATGACCGACCTGGACAATCCAGCGGCGCTGGCCCGCCTGCAAAAAATTTTTGACCGGCTGGGGCTGGAAAAGGCGCTGCAGCAGGCAGGCATCCGGGAGGGTTGCCCGGTTCAAATCGGAAAGTACGAGTTTGTTTACCAGCCGGGCGGGAAGGCATTGCCATAGAACCATTTATTGTTTATACTGATGGTGGCAATGTGTAAATCCCTGAAAAATTTTGTGTCCTGGCGGTGATCAATGAGCGGGGGAGGGCGAGGGCGTATTTCGGTCCAGCGGCAGTTTTCGGCAGTTAAACGGATTGTGGTTAAGGTCGGCTCCAGCTCCCTGATTTATCCTACCGGGCGCCCCAACCTCGCGCAAATAGAAAGCCTCGTCCGCCAGCTGGCCGACCTGCATAACCAGGGTAAAGAGGTGCTCCTGGTTACCTCCGGCGCCATCGGGATGGGCCTGAACAGGCTCGGCTACACCCGGCGGCCGAAAACCATTCCCGAAAAGCAGGCGGCGGCGGCTGTCGGCCAGGGCATCTTGATCCACCTTTACGAAAGATGTTTTGCCGAGTATAATATACCGGTCGGCCAGGTGCTGTTAACGCGGGAGGATTTTGCCGAGCGCAGGCGGTTTTTAAATGCCCGCAACACCATGTATACCCTCTTGCGGATGGGCGTACTGCCCGTAATTAACGAAAACGATACGGTAGCCGTGGAAGAAATCAAGCTGGGCGATAACGATAACCTGGCCGCCCTGGTGGGTGTCCTGGTGGATGCCGATTTATTGATTCTGCTTTCGGATATCGATGGTTTTTACGAAAGCGATCCTCGCCTCGGCCCGGCCAGGATGATTTCCGAGGTGAGGGAGATCACCCCGCAGCTGGAACAAATTGCCGCCGGTACAAAAAACAGCCTGGGCACCGGCGGGATGATCACGAAGATCCAGGCCGCGAAGATTGCCATGCATTCCGGAATGATCATGGTTTTGGCGGCGGCGGCCGAAAAGGACGTGGTCCGCCGGGTGGTGAACGGGGAGCCGGTGGGAACGGTGTTCTGGCCCTCTCTCCGGCTGGAAAATAAAAAACGGTGGATCGCTTACAGCGCTACCGTTCACGGAAAAATTTACGTGGACGAAGGAGCCGCCGCGGCCCTGCTGCAGAAAGGAAAAAGCCTCTTGCCCTCCGGCGTAACCAGAGTGGAGGGAAATTTTGAAATGGGCAATACAGTGAGCATTTGCGCTCCGGACGGCCGGGAAATCGCCCGCGGAATAACCAACTTTTCAGCGGAAGAAATCAATACCATCAAGGGCGCCAAAACAAAGGACATCGCAAAACTGCTGGGTCACAAGGGGTACGAGGAGGTTGTCCACCGGAACAACCTGGTGTTATGCGGTTAGCGGTAAGTTATAAAGGCACAGAGGCACAAAGAAACAGGTGT
>DAISHP010000477.1:0-1731 GCA_036822475.1 Bacillota bacterium | reverse complement strand
GTGCCTGATATTTCAGGGTAGGAGGTAGGCAGAAAAACCTCTATTTTCCAAGGAAAGATTTGAAGTTTCGGGAGGATCGAGATGTCCTCTTTGAAAAACATGATCGTGTTGGTTGTTATTCTTTTGTTGCTGGCCTTGTTCGGGGCGGGCTGGTTTTTTTACCGGCACCAGAATCTGCAGGCTGCCGGAGGGATGCCAAAAGCGCCGCCGGGAGCAAAAGTAGCAAGTTACGATCTCATCGTGGTGGGCAGCGATCCGGAGGGGATCGCCGCTGCCGTTTCCGGGGCGCGCAACGGTTTGCGGACTTTGCTGGTGGATACCCGTCCGGAGCCGGGCGGGCTGATGACCCGGGGGTGGTTGAACAGCCTGGACATGAATTACGGACCAGGTGGGGAAATTCTGAATAGAGGTATCTTTCTTGAGTTTTTTGCGCAAATCGAGGGGGATTCTTTCGACCCGGCCACGGCGGCCGGAGTCTTCCGTTCATTGCTGGATAGGGAAAAGAACCTGAAACAGTTGTACGGCGTGCAGGAAATAACCCCTTTGACCGAACGGGCCGGAGGACAGGTAGTTTTGTCTGGGGTGCGGGTGGTGTTGCCTTCGGGCCGGACGAAAGATCTTTTTGCCCGCCGGCTCATCGACGCCACCCAGGATGCGGACCTGGCCGCCGCGGCCGGCGTCCCTTTTACGGTGGGCTTAAGCGACTGCGGCCGGTCTGCCGAACGGATTGCCGTGACCCTTATTTTTAAATTAAAGGGCGTGGGGAAAAAGCAGTGGCAACGACTGCGGCGGGCCATCGCGGAGCACGGGGAGCCGCACACCGGCGCCAACGAGCGGAGCGCCTGGGGATTTGCGAAAACCATGAAGGGGTACCAGTCCGCAGGCCATCGCCTGGGCGTGCGCGGTTTAAATCTCGGGCGCACGAAAGGGGATCAGGTGCTCATCAACGCCCTGCACATCTTCGGCGTCGACCCCTTGAGCGCGGAATCCCGGAAAGAGGCCCGGCTCCTGGCGGAGCGAGAAATCCCCCGCCTGATCGAATATTTAAAGAAAAATATTCCGGGACTGGAAGATGCGGACCTGGCCGGCACAGCCCCTGAATTATACGTTCGCGATTCCCGGCACATCCTGGGTCTTTACCGGTTAAGCGTCAACGACGTCATGGAAAACAGGGATTTCTGGGACCGCATTGCCTTTGGTTCTTACCCGGTGGATATTCAGGCAACAAGCCCCCATTTCACCGGTGATATTATCGGTAAACCGGTAAAGTACGCTATCCCCTTCCGGTGCCTCGTTCCCCAGGAGGTAGATAACCTGCTGGTGGTGGGTCGCGCGGCCAGCTTTGACTCCCTGGCGGCCGGCAGCGCCCGGGTAATTCCGGTGGGGATGGCCACCGGGCAGGCGGCCGGGGCAGCGGCGGCCCTGAGCATCGAAAAAGGCTTATCTTTTCAGGAAATGAGCGGTTCCCCCGAAGTAATCGCCGAATTGCAAAACCGGCTCAATTCCCAGGGGATGGAAATAAAACCTTTTCAAGCACCCATTCCCTGTGTGGACCACTGGGCGTACCCGGGACTTAAGTTCGTCCGGCGGTGGGGACTGGCCTCCGGCGGCTATACCAACGATTACCGGCTGGACGAAGAAATGAAAGAGGAGAGCTTCCGGAACTGCCTTTGGGCTGCCCTGCGCATAAACGGTCTGGCTGGCTCCAATCTCCCGCCGGTAGAAAAATAC
>DAISHP010000476.1:0-1745 GCA_036822475.1 Bacillota bacterium | reverse complement strand
TCAAGCCCTCAGACGATGACCATTTTCTTTTCTGCAGCGTATACGATCAGAAACTCAGCTCAAGGACATTCCAGGATAGAATTACTGAGTACGGGCGAAGGGCGAACATCCGGGGGGTCCGGGTATCCCCGCACACCTTCCGGCACACTTTCGCCAAGATGTATTATTTGAGGACCAAAGACCTGGTTGGGTTGCAGAAAATACTCGGTCACCACAGCCTGGAAATGACCCAAAGATACGTAAATCTTCTGGATGCCGACGTCCAGATCCAGTACCAGCAGGCCAGCCCGCTGGACAACCTGAATCTGACCTTCGGCCGAAAGAAAAGGCACTAACTGATCCAAAAGGAGCCCGGGCCGACCCCGGGCTCCCTTCCCAATTAAGCCGCCTCCTGCTCTTCCTCCGCTGCGGCCAAAATAATGTTGAGTATCCTTTCCACGTCCGCCAGAACCTTCATGATCGCCTTGACCGTCTCGTCCGCGCTTTTGCTCTGCGCATAGCCGGCGATGTAACTGTAAGAGTGCGGAATATAGCCGTCAACGTCGTAAAGCTGGCAGAGCACGGCGGCGACCGTTTCCGCGATAATTTCCTGATCCCTGTCCTGTCCGGTTTTCAGCGTCTTGAACGTGCCGTGAACGGCGTGCGCCAATTCGTGGAAGAAAGTCTTCACGTCGTGCGTGCACAGCGTGATCAACTTCGCGCCGGGGTTGTAGCAGCCGAAAAACTTTTCGCTGAACGGGGCGTACTGGATTTCGATGCCGAACTTGCGCGCCACATTGATCAGAGGGGGAAGATCCTTCGGCGCATAGTCTACCATCGGGATTTCTTTCCCCTCCGTATCTTCGTACCGGAAGACCGGGATCGCCTTAAAGCCGGTGATGATCACCTTCTCTTCTTCCTTTTCCTCCCCGTTTTCATCGGTGACCTTAACCACCTTTTTCTTCGTGCAAGGCCCCAGGATGTAAAACGCCTTCGCCCCCTTTTTCACGCGGCGGCCGACATCTTCCCACTGGCGGTACCCCCTGGCGTCGTTCGTGCCGTGAATCAACATCAGGATGTTATTGCCCAGGCTCCAGCGGTCCGACGGCTTACCGCCCCCGCTTCGTTTTTGAATTACCGTCCGCGCTATGGCCGCCGGCAGTTTCCCGGACTGAAAACACTCCAGCAGTTGCTTGATGGCTTTTTCCACCTTGCCATTTGCTTTTTGAATCACCCGGATCACCCTTTTTTGCGGAGGGCGGGCGGCCGGTCCGCCTACCCTTCCAGATCTTCTTCCCTTAACTCCCGGCACTTTTTACAAACGAGGGCCGGGGAGCCGCTGTCTTCAACGGCATAGATTTCTTCTCTGAACAAGATGGCCTGGCCGCAGAACATACACTTCACGGAAACGTCCCAATCCTGAATCACGCGGATCACCCCCTTTCCTTTGGCCTGCTTTTTTGCCTGCCCGCCTGGCCGTAAAAAATTGCGCATCCGGCCGCGCGTCAAGGGATCAAGCAAAAATTTTTTCTTTCCTTGCTTTTGGGCGGAGCGGAGCGGAGCCCGTTTAAAACAAAGAGAAAAAATTTTTGCGCCTTGACGCGCGGCCGGGGCGCAATACAATGGCCAGAGGCGGGCAGGCAAAACCCCGTCAAAACACTCTTCGGGGCGCTTGCGGCGCCCAAAGGCGAAGCCCCGCTTCGCCCGCACTCTCTGGCCGACCCGGAAGGCTGACCTTAAGACGCTGGCCAGAGTGTGCGCAGGCG
>DAISHP010000475.1:0-1782 GCA_036822475.1 Bacillota bacterium | reverse complement strand
AAATATTCTCCGCAAAATTACAGCGGCGGCCCGGCTCTCCCCCGCCGATATCGTCGTGGAAATCGGCGCCGGTACCGGTGCCTTAACCCGTGTGCTGGCGCAAAACGCCGGGCTGGTCGTGGCGGTCGAAATAGACCGCAGATTAATGCCGGTGCTTGCCGAAACCTTAAAGGATTTCGACAATGTAGAACTGGTTTTCCGCGATGCCCTGACGGTGGACTTTGACGCCCTGGTCAAAGAAAAGGCAGCCGGGCACGCCGGTCCGCCGGCGGCTGTTCCGGCTTATAAAGTGGTGGCCAATATTCCATACTCGATCACGACGCCGCTAATTTTGCACCTGCTGCGGGGGAAGTTTCATTTTTCTTTTTTGCTCCTGATGGTCCAGCAGGAAGTTGCCCGGCGCCTCGTAGCCGGGCCAAAAGACGGGGATTACGGGGCCTTCAGCATAATTGTCCAGTATTATACGGAGCCGAAAATCCTGTTCCGGGTGCCGCGGACGGTATTTTACCCCCGGCCGGAGGTGGATTCGGCGGTGGTTTACCTGGAAAGAAGAATCGAGCCGGCTGTAGAGGTCCCTGACGAGGACCTTTTTTTTAGTCTCGTGCGCAGCGCTTTCGGGCAGCGCCGGAAAACTATTTTAAATGCCCTGGCCGGCGGCCCCGCCACCGCGGCGGCCCCGCCCGGTTTGGCCCGCGGTCTTCCCAGAGACGCCTGGCGGGAAATCCTGCAAGCGGCCGGGATTGACCCCGGCCGCCGGGGTGAATCTTTGGGCCTTGAAGAATTTGCCGCCCTCGCCAGGCAATACGCGCAGTCGATTGCTAAATCGATTCCAAATCAATCTGGAAAGAAGTGATCACCGGATGTATTTTATCAGCCCGACCAGGGGAAGGCTGAACTTCGAAGAAATGATGGCCGACATCGTCGGCTACATTACCGGCCTGCCCACCTCGCAATACAAGATCATCATCGGTTCCGACTCCCAGGTGAAGCACGAATCCTGCTTTATCACCGCCCTGATTGTGCACCGGTTGGGTAAGGGAGCCCGCTACTACTACCGGAAAAAAATGCACCGGAAGATTAAAAGTTTGCGCCAGAAAATATTTTACGAAACCAGTTTGAGTCTGGAACTGGGCGGCCTGGTGGCCAAGTATTTAGCTGAATGCGGCTTAGACGACCTGGAAGTGGAAATTCACATCGACGTTGGTAAACAGGGGGAAACGCGCGATCTGATCAAAGAAGTGGTCGGGATGGTCACCGGGAGCGGTTTCCAGGCGAAAATCAAGCCGGAGGCCTTTGGCGCCGCCAGCGTTGCCGATAAGCATACCAAGTAGCCGGCAGGTTTTGAGAAGTGATCGAGCCGAGAAACTTTTCCAGCAGGTCGAACCTCCTCTCCGGGTGATACCCCAGATAAGCTACACCGTTGCAGGTGCGGTCCCGCCGCTCCCCCCGGTAGACCTGCATGGCTTCCAGGCAGTCGCCGATGATCGTTTCCGCAATCCGGTGGCAATGCACGGGATCTTTTTGCGGAGAACCGAGCCGGGCGTGGGGGATGGACGTGCCGATCGCCACGCGCAGCCCCTTTTTTGCCGCCAGCGCCAGTGCCACCGGGGGGATGGCCAGCTCCCGCACGGAGATCTGCTCCCAAAAGGGGCGGGAAATGGCGTGCGGTCCGTGGGCCGGGGAGGCGCTGCCGAGTTCTTTTTCCAGCCCGATGGTTCGGTTCAAGAGAACCCTGACTTTAATCAAATAGCTGGCCAGAGAAGATGAAACGGCAGGCCCATC
>DAISHP010000474.1:0-1800 GCA_036822475.1 Bacillota bacterium | reverse complement strand
CGATATTGTGCAGGACTGGATTAATAAGGGGATCGAAAAAGGGATCGAAAAAGGGGAGGTTAAGGCTACCCGGAGTGCCGTCCTTGACGTCCTCAGCGAGCGTTTTGGAGTAGTCAAGAAGGGGATAAGTGCCAGGCTGGCCGCCATTGACGACCCGGCGGTGCTGCGTTCCCTGCACAGAAAAAGTGTGAAGGTGAAGAGCCTGGCGGAGTTTATCCGGCTGCTGGAGGAAGTAGAAAATTAAAGGGGTCAGTACAGGCTGTCCAGACAGCGACACTGATGGCGCTTGATGATTCAGCCGACCCATTTGTGACCCCACGCAAATCTCCAAAGCGCGTGAGGCGTATTACTACGGCGCGACCTTCACATTCGAGCGCATTCAGGATGATACACATACCTACCTGAAGCTACTAACGATTATTATTGCCCAAATATACATTTCTTAAGCCACTCAGTAGCAAATCCCATTTCCTTGTTAATATTTGTCATTTTATCTTCTACTGCGATTTGAATTAGAAGCGGTTAATCAAGTTAAAACGCCGGTATGCATGTAAATCCCTGCTCGGAAAAATGTTTATCGAAAGCAAAAGCTTTTTTGATGCCCAGACGCCGCATGGTGGTAAAGCTGGCGCAATCAACCAGACTCAAATTTCTCCGGTTGGCGGTGAGCAGGGCGTTGGCGGCCTGCCGGTGAAGGGAATCATCGATCCATTCCAACTGCAGGACGGGAAAAACGTCTTCATGAAAAGCCCTCACTGCCGCCATGCCTAACCGGTGCTGCACCAGGGCGGAGGTCTCCACCAGTACGTAACTGTTACAGACAATAGCCTCGAGGGACTCCAGCAGATCGATCCACACTTTTTTTGCCGCTTCGTGGTTTTCGTCGTCGGCGTCCAGAACGGCCAGAAAAGCCGAGGTATCCATGTAAACACTCATTTGCCAAAAGCCTCCGCCAGGTATTTATCGTGGTTAATCGCCAGGTCTCCGGTACCGGAGCGGAAACGGCCGGCAATAGAAGCAGCGCGCCGGATTCGTTCCGCAGGCTCCGGACCCACTGAAGAAGCAAGCGTTTGATCGATGCACCGGCGGATTAACTCGGCCAGGGAAACTCCTTCAGCGGCCGCCCTGGCCTTCAAAGCGGCAACCTGCTGCTCGGTAAGCTGAATCTGAGTTCGCAACATTTTTATCACTCCCAACAGCATGATTGCATTTATGATAACATTATGTCGGCCCGGTGTCAACAACTCTCTTCGGGGTAATCTTCTGATGTGGATTGACGGCAACGTCAAACTCGATCTGGATGGGCGGCTTCCCGCCCAGGAAGCTGTTAAAATTGCCTCCTCGATTTATGACGGACAGGATTAAAACCGGCACAGTTTTTTGAAGAGAAAATGAGATACGTTATTCCCCGTTCCGGGTGCGGTTTTTGCCGGGAGCAGGAGAAATCTTGCGGCCGGCAATCCGGTTTGTAGCATCTGGAACTGGATTACATCCCCAACCCCGGAAGTGAGGAACTGAGGCGGCAAATAGCAGACCTTTATCGTTTGCTGACGGAAGACGATATCCAGGTGACCACGGCGCCTAACGCCGGGCCCCGGGCCGCGGAAGAAGACCGCCTGCCCGCCTGGCCCTCCAAAATAACCGGCCATTTCAGGTTTCCGGTAGGCAAACAAAGATGCGCGCCGGCCAACCTGTTGACGTTGATTAAGGGGAAAAATGGAGGCGATCGCGGTGGAAAACCCGGCCATTAGAAAAGCGCTGACCTTCGGGGAAGCTTTCTGGCGGGGTGAACGGAAGCAA
>DAISHP010000473.1:0-1801 GCA_036822475.1 Bacillota bacterium | reverse complement strand
CGCAGGTGAGGCAAGCGAACCGGCAGCGCAATTGAGAAGTGGGATGTGAGAAGTTGGAAGTGGAAATTTTAAAATCTCACCTCTTACCTCCCGCCTCTCACATCTCAATTGCCTGGTTCGCTCCGAACCAAGCCGATGTTTCGGCCCGGAGCAGCGGAGCGAACCGGACAATTCCAGCCCGATGGGAAATGATGACAAAAATTATATGTTGAGGAGGATGAAATCCATGATCAAAAAAATCGGATATTTAGGGCCGCCCGGAACTTTTTCCGAAATGGCCGCCAGAGTTTATTTAAACGGCCAGGGAAAGGGCGAAATAATTCCCTTTCCTTCGCTGGCCGACATTTTTCAGGCCGTGGAAAAAGGGGGGCTGACCGAAGGGATCCTGCCTCTGGAGAACTCCACCGAGGGGTCGGTGAACCAGACACTGGACCTCCTGGCCCACCGTTTTCCGCAGGCGAAAATCAGGCAGGAAATAATTCTCTCCATAAACCACCATTTGCTGGCCCGGACGGGTGTTCCTTTCCACAAGATCGTCCGGGTAGTCTCCCACCCCCAGGCCCTGGCGCAGTGCCGCTCCTACCTGGAAAGCGCCCTGCCGGGGGTGGAGGTGCAGGAGGCTGCCAGCACCGCGGAGGCCGCCGCGCTGGTAGCCGCCATGCCGGCGCCCTGGGCCGCCATCGGGACCGCGCAGGTGGCCCAATCTTGCGGCCTGGTGGTTTTAGCGGAAAAAATTAACGATTCCGCCGCCAACGCCACCCGATTCATTGCGGTTGCTCGGGAGGACGCGCCCCAGGGGCCGGGCTGCAAGACTTCCATCATCTTTTCCGTGGAGGATCGGCCGGGGGCGCTGTGTGACGTGCTTCTGGAGTTTGCCCAAAGAAAAATCAACCTGACCCGGATTGAGTCCCGTCCCACCCGGAACAGGCTGGGGGAATACCTGTTCTTTGTTGACTTCCAGGGGCACCGCCTGGATCAGGTTGTGCAGCAGGCCCTGGCGGCAGTTTCCCGGCACGCAGTCAGCATGCGCGTGCTGGGCTCGTATCCGGCGGTTTTCGGAAAAGAAGAACCGGAGGCCGCCCGGGAAAAATACCGGCGGACCGGTTAAACAATCAGGCTTGGCAGATCATCTTTTCTTGCCACGTAAAGATTAATCGCCACGGTTGCTTATGCCGGTAACCAGCCCAATTGCAGCTACCAAACTGAAATTAATCAGGTTGACGCTCAACTGGTTTACCGGCGGCGGACAAACCGGCGTCAGGCCCTAACTCCTGGCCCTTACTCCGGCGCTTTCATTACCGCCCCCGTGCTGGCGGAAGTGACCAGGGCCGCGTAGCGGGCCAGGTAGCTTTTGCCGGTGACTTTCGGGGGCGGGGGTTGCCAGGCGCTGCGCCGGGCGGCCAGCTCTTCTTCGGAAAGCTTTACGTTCAGCCGGCGCCGGGGAATGTCGATTTCAATCAGGTCGCCTTCTTGCACCAGGGCCAGCGGGCCGCCTTCCGACGCTTCCGGGGAAATATGCCCGATGGAAGCTCCGCGGGTGCCGCCGGAGAAACGCCCGTCGGTGATCAGGGCGACTTTGCTGCCCAGGCCCATTCCCGTGATGGCCGAAGTGGGGCTGAGCATCTCCCGCATGCCGGGACCGCCCTTGGGCCCTTCGTAGCGGATGACCACTACGTCTTTTTCCCGGATTTTTCCGTCCATAATGGCGTTAAAAGCTTCTTCCTCGCTTTCGAACACCCGGGCCGGGCCGGTGTGCACGAGCATTTCCGGGACCACCGCCGATTGCTTGACCACCGCGCCG
>DAISHP010000472.1:0-1809 GCA_036822475.1 Bacillota bacterium | reverse complement strand
ATCAGTTTGATGATTGGCGAAAATACCTGCTTTTCAAGAATTTGGTACATAGAAAAATACCTCCTTTCCCTTTTCCTTGCCCGCCCTGACCAAAGCCATAAAAACCGCCTTCTAAACGCCGCGATGACCAAACAGGCGATTACAATTGCAGTCAGGACATCTTTATGAAGAAGTCTTCAAAACTTCTTTAACAAATCCGCGGCAGCGGTGCGCTGGAAAGCATCTCCAGCTTCCTGGTTCCCCCCAAGGTTGTTTTTAAATAAACGTTTCCCCTGCCTTCCTGGATGTGGCCGATCAGGGATGCATCCTTTGCCGAAAACTCTTCCTTTAAGTAATGGAGAAGGTCGGCAGCTTCTGCAGCCGCCACCACCACCAGGAACTTTCCCTCGTTGGCCAGGTAGAGGGGGTCCAGTCCCAGGAGCGCGGTAACTCCTTTTACGCTTTCCGCCACCGGCAAGGTGGCTTCATTTAGCCAGATGTCCATTCCAGCCGCCAGGGCAATTTCCTTTGCTGCCGTTGCCAGCCCCCCTCTGGTTAAATCGCGCATGAGTTTAATTCCCCGAAAGCGCTGCAGAAGTTTTTCCGTTATTTTGTTCAAAGGGGCGCAATCGCTGACCACCTGACCATCTAAGCCCAGCGCCTCTCGCTGGAGTAAAATAGCCAGGCCATGGTCTCCCAGGCAGCCGTTCACCAAAACGTGGTCCCCGGGCTCTAAACGGTGATAACCCAGGTTTGCCTCAGGGAGCAGGTAACCCACTCCGGTGGTGGTAATGTAAATTTTGTCGGCCTGCCCCCGGCCGACTACTTTGGTATCACCGGCAACAATTTTTACCTCCGCCTCCCGGCAGGCTTTGGCCATGGAGGCAACAATCCTTTCCAGCTCATTCAGGGAAAAACCTTCCTCCAGGATAAAAGAAGCCGTCAGATAAAGGGGGCGCGCCCCGCTTACCGCCAGATCGTTAACCGTCCCGCAGACGGCCAGCTTGCCGAGATCACCACCGGGAAAAAAGATCGGGTCAACCACGAATGAATCGGTGGTGATTGCCATCCGCCCCGGCTGCAGGGGAAAACAGGCAGCGTCCGTCAAGGCGTTCAACAATTCGTTACCAAAGTAACGCAAAAAATACTTCTGCAAAAGTTCGTGAGTGAGCAGCCCTCCGTCACCATGGGCAAGTAAAACGAGCTCATCCTGGAAAATCATTTTCTCACTTCCTCTTGAATCTACGTTCAACACCTTTCGTAATGGTAGTAGGCAGCGCACGCGCCCTCGGAAGAAACCATGCAGGGCCCTACCGGATTCAGGGGGGTGCATCTTTTCGCAAATAACGGGCAACTTCCGGGGGTAATTTTTCCTTTTAAAACTTCCCCGCAGGCGCACCCTTTAGGGGGCGAAGCTTCCGGAACCTCCCCCGGATACCTGGCCGCGGCGTCGTAAAAAGAATATTCTTTTCTTAAGCCCAGGCCGCTTTGCCCGACCAGGCCGAACCCGCGCCAGAAAGCGTCTTCCGGTTCAAAAAAAGCGCTCATGACTTCTTTTGCCCTTCTGTTTCCTTCTTCCCGGACCAGACGGGCATAACCGTTAACTACCCGGGGCGGGCCGTTTAAAATCTGGCCTAACAACAAATAGATTGCCTCCAGAATGTCAACCACCTCAAAACCGGCAATAACAGCCGGCACGTGGTAATCCGCCGCAATAAAATCAAAGGCCTTCCTCCCCGTGATAGTGCTCACGTGTCCCGGCAGAAGAAAGCCATCCAGGGACAGTCCCGGGTCGCTTAAAAGCACCTTCATTACCGGCGGGACCAGTTT
>DAISHP010000471.1:0-1821 GCA_036822475.1 Bacillota bacterium | reverse complement strand
ATAGTTTCTCACCTCTAACCACTCACTTCCCACCTCTTAATTGCCAGGCTGCCCCTTAGCAAACACCTGCTACCAAAGGCAACAAAACTCATGTAGGTAAAATCAAAAAGATTGAGCCTGATATCTATAGAGTAAGAAAGTATAAAGATTTTTCTGCGTAATACCTAATCAGTTAAAGAAGACTAAATAAAAACAAATATCTAAGCCATAGGAGCGTGAAAATCCTTGAAAATTGCATTAAACGAAGCCCGCTGCTCCGGCTGCCGCACCTGCCAGGTGATCTGCAGCCTGCACAACTTCGCGGAAAACAACCCGAAAAAAGCAGCGGTAAAAATTACCGGTCACTTTCCGTCCCCCGGCCACTACGAAATCACCATTTGCGACCAGTGCGGCGTTTGCGCCGCCGTCTGTCCGGCGGAAGCCATTATCGAAGCAGACGGAATTTACCGCATTGACAAAGAAAAATGCACCGGCTGCGGCGAGTGCATAGAAGTTTGCCCCTCCAACGCCATGTTCCGGCACCCCGCAGAAAAGGCCCCCATCAAATGTGTGTCCTGCGGCCAGTGTGTCGAGCTATGCCAGCGGGGCGCCATTTACGACGCAGATGCCAGGGAGGTGCAGTAATGAACGGTTACGGCGGCAACATTTTAAGAATTAACCTGACCACCGGGGAAATGAACATCCAGCCCCTGTCCGAAGAAATGGCCAGAGAATGGATCGGCCAGCGCGGCTTTATCGCCAAGACCCTCTGGGAAGAACTGAAACCCGGCATCGACCCCCGGGGCCCGGAAAACAAACTGGTCATGTCCACCGGTCCCCTGGCCGGCACATTGGTCCCAGCCGGCGGCAAAGTTAGCTTTGGCGCCAAATCACCGGCCACCGGCATTTACGGCGAAAGCTGCATGGGCGGTCACATTGCCGCGGAAATGAAATATGCCGGGTACGACATGATCATTCTGGAGGGCGCTTGCGCCAAACCCTGTTACCTCTATATCAAAGACAATCAAGTGGAGATCCGGGATGCCTCCCACCTGTGGGGCAAAGGCGCCATCGAGGCTGAAAAGGCCCTGAAGGACGAACTGGGCGAAGAATTCCAAATCTGCACCATCGGCCCCGCCGGTGAAAAGCTGGTTAAATACGCCTGTATTTCCCACGACTTTGGCCGCCAGGCCGGACGTACCGGCATGGGCACCGTTATGGGCAGCAAAAATGTCAAGGCCATCGCCATCTGCGGCAGCAACAGCATTCCCCTGGCAGACCTGGCCGCCACCGTGGCCAAGGGCAAGGAAATGCTTAAGGGCTGCTTTGCCAAGGAAAACCTGGACGAGTGGCAGGATTACGGCACCGCCGGCGTACCGGTCTGGGCCAACAACATTGGCGCTTTCCCCACCAAGAACTTCCAGTCTTCCTACCTGGAGGGCAACGAAAATCTTGACGGTAAGGTCATGCGCGACAAGATGGTGGTCACCGACAAAGGCTGCTTTGGCTGCCCCAGCCCCTGCGGCAAATACTGCTATGTCAAACCTTACAACGTCTACACCGAAGGTCCGGAATACGAAACCACCGCGCTGATCGGCGGCAACTGTGTCTTTACCGACATTGAGCAAGTGGGGTACCTCAACTACCTGTGCGATGAATTGGGCCTGGACACCATCTCCGCCGGTAATGTCATTGGCTTTGCCATGGAATGCTATGAAAAGGGCATTCTGACCAAAGAGCAGGTGGGGATGGAACTCAAATTTGGCGACGTAGAAAGCTTCAAATACCTGCTGGAGAAAATTGCCGCCCGGGAAGGCATCGGCGGCATCCTGGCCGAGGGCG
>DAISHP010000470.1:0-1822 GCA_036822475.1 Bacillota bacterium | reverse complement strand
ATGGCTCTGAAAGCCACGTTCCTGGGTGATATCGGGGACGGACTCCTGGAACTTGTCGAACTGACCCCGGACATCCTCTTGCACAGCCTGGAGATACTTTCCCGGCAATATGTCACGCCGCTGGACGCCATTCAGCTCGCTTCCGCCCTGTCCCTGCCCGAAAAACCGGTTTTTGTTTGCGCTGACCAAAAACTGTCGCGCCTGGCCGGGGAATACGGGCTGCCCGTTCTCGAACCCGCGCACTGAAAATAACTTAATAACGGTGCGCCGGGAGGTAGAAAACAGCTTCTTTCCTTCTATTAAAAATCCCAAAAAGGTATTGCCAACCAAAACCACCTGATATAAACTGATACCAGGTGGTGTTTTTATGAAGCTTTACACAGTCAGCGAATTTGCCGAAAAACTTGGTGTCAGCGTAACCACCCTCCGCACCTGGGATAAAGAAGGCAAACTGGTCGCTCTCCGTACACCAACTAACAAACGAAGGTATACCGAGGAAATGTTCTACCGGGCGCTGGGCATAAAGGGCCGCCAGGAACCGGAGAAAATCATCTTATACGCTCGGGCGTCCTCAGCCGGCCAGAAGCCGGACCTGGAAAACCAGCTGAAGTACTTGAAAGACTTCGCTGCCGGGAAAGGACTGACCGTGGACGAAATACTTACGGATGTGGGTTCCGCCCTCAATTACAAGCGCAAGAATTTCCTGAAGCTGTGCGGCCTGGTTACCCGGGGAGAAGTCAAAACCGTTATCGTTGCTCATAAGGACCGCCTGGTACGATTCGGCTTCGAATTCTTTGAAGACCTGTTTGCCAAATTCGGTTGCGAAATCCTGGTCGTCAACAAAGCCGAAGACATGTCCCCGGCGCAGGAGTTAACTGAAGATTTAATCAGCATCGTCCAGCACTTTGCGGCTAAACTTTACGGTCAGAGGACATACAGGGCCAGAAAATTAACTAAAACAGTAAGGGAGGCGCTCTCCGGTGCAGCAGACGGTAAAACAAAAGAGCCTGCCGCTGAACAAAAAGAAATGGTCTGAAATTGCCAAAACGGCCGAAGCTTGCGCTTCCCAGAAGGACGCCTTCCTGGTTAAATACGGGCACGTAAAATACCTGCATTACCTTGGCGAAAAGCGCAGGCTCCGGGACGAATTGGTCTCCGCCGGTTTCGCTAGCCCCTTCGGCCTGCAGGCCCGGCAGTGGAAGCTGGTCTTAGACGACGCCCTTTTCACCCTGGGGAGGCAGTGGGAAGCCGCTGTTGTCGGGGTCAAAGAATGCCTTTACCGCCATGAAGGGTTGACCGACGAAGAAAAGCACTACGCCTTCTGGCTGCTGTACAAGCATGAAAAGTACGGCCGCGACTGGAAGCGCCTTCAGGCCATCTTCACCGGTGAAGACGTAATCAACGAAGAGATAAAGCTGGACGCGGAAGGCTGCGCCAAAGTGAGAAAGTACTTAAAGCGCACCTTCCGGCGTGTCCTGGGCAGAAAGCCCCGGGTCAAGAAAGCCCGCGGCTTCGTGGTAGACCAGCAGATGTACCGGGTGTTTGCTGCAGGCAACCGGCAGTACATTGCTGTAGCTACTCTCACTCCCGGCGAGAGGGTGATCATCCCGCTGGCCGGCGTGCACGCCATGGAGGGCAACCTGCGGGTGGTCCTGATTCCTGAGGAAAACTGCGTGGAAATCCACCTGACCAGGGAGCCGCGGACTTACCCGCCCGGCGAAGGGGAAGCGGGCATCGACCTGGGCGTGACTGAAGTTTTCACCGACGATACGGGTAGAAAATACCGGCCCGAATACGGCGAGGCCCTGCAGGAAATGTCCGA
>DAISHP010000469.1:0-1822 GCA_036822475.1 Bacillota bacterium | reverse complement strand
CGAACGGCAGCCCAGGCAGCGTTCGTAACGGATTAAAACTTCTTTTTGCATTTTCAGCCACCCCCTAGATGCCCAGCGCAGCCCGCTTGCTGTCGATGTACTCAATCATCAGTTCAGCAGCTTTTTGCGGATCTGTTTCCACGGCAAAACAGCCGCCGACCAGGTCCTTCACCTGGCTGATGAGCAACTCCGTCACCGTTTTGCTGCCCAGCACGGGGGGGACGGTGCCTAAAACGGTGAAGATCCCGGAGGCCACCACGTAAGCGCCGATGCTGACCGCCTTTTCGGACATCCATTCCGGCGCCGCCCCGGCCACGGGAAGATCGGCAATATCTACGCCAAGCTCTTTGGCAATGGCCGCCGTCACCGTTAAAATCCGGCTGATATCCACGCAGGAACCCATGTGCAGAACGGGCGGGATGCCCAGCGCCCGGCAAACTCCGGCCAGACCCGGCCCGGCCAGCTCCGCCGCCGCCGGTAAAAGCAGCCCCGCCTTAGCGCTGGCGATGGCCGCGCAGCCGGTTTCGACCACCAGGACATCCCGGGCAATGAGCGTTTTGGTCATATTGATATGGTTGTAGTCCTGCTTTATCTTGGGGTTATTGCAGCCTACCAGGGCGGCAATTCCCCTGATGCTTTTGTTTTTGATCGCCTCGACCAGCGGCGTCAGCGTACCGCCCAGCGCCTTTAAAATTGCCTCGGCGCTAAAACCGGCCATGTATTCGGTAGTTTCTCTGGGGATAAAAACCCTGTCCATGTTCCGGTGAGGATAATTTTCAATGGCCGTACGGATAATTTCTCTGGCTGTCTCCAGGGCGTGGTGTTCGTCAAAAGGAATGTGCACGGCACCGGGGAATCTGGCCTTGGGCGAGGTGGAAATAAGCTTTGTATGGTAGCAGGAAGCCACCTGGCCCAGGGCCGGCATGATGCACTGAACATCCACCACCACGGCCTCACACGCTCCGGTAATCACCGCCAGTTCCTGCTGGAGGAAGTTGCCGGCGGCCGGGATGCCGTGGCGCATTAAGATTTCGTTACCCGTACAGCACATCCCCACCAGATTGATGCCGTTCGCTCCCTTTGCTTTGGCTCCAGCGACCAATTCCGGATCAGCAGCTGCCGCCACCAGCATTTCGGAAAGAATGGGTTCATGGCCGTGGACCATTACATTAACTGCGTCTTCCCGAATCACCCCCAGGTTGCTTTTGCCCCTCACTGGTTGGGGGGTGCCAAATAAGACGTCGGAAAACTCGGTGGCCAGAAGGGAGCCGCCCCAGCCGTCGGAAATGCTGCAGCGCAAGCCCTGCAAAAGGAGGCTGGCCGGATCGTTGTCCACCCCCATATTGGTGCGGTGCATGGCTTCCACTACTTCCCGGTCGACGCCGCGCGGCAAAAGGCCCAGCTTTTGCCATATTTCTTTGCGCCTGGGAGGTACCCGGTCCACCGTTTGCAGGCGGCCTTTTTTGGTGCCAAATTCCTCTAATACTGTTTCCGCCAGTTCCACGGCCACTTCTTTAACCGCTTTCCCTTCCGTGGGAATGTTGTATTCCTGCGCCAATCTCTTTAGTTTTTCTTCATCTTTAAGGCGGTAGTCCTTTGCTTCGCCGGTTGCTGCTCCTTTCACGGTTTCGACAATGTCCCGCCCGTGGTCGGAATGCGCCGCTGCCCCCGCCGCAATCATGCGTAAAAGGTTGCGCGCGACGATGATCTCGGCCGTTGCCCCGCACACTCCTTTTTGGGGTCCATCCCCAAAGGGATCGATCCGACAAGGGCCCATGTTGCAGTTTCTACAGCACAGCCCCAGTTCCCCAAAGCCACACTG
>DAISHP010000468.1:0-1827 GCA_036822475.1 Bacillota bacterium | reverse complement strand
CAACCGGCACCCGGCCCGGGTATTTATGGGCGACACCGGCTCGCTGGCCCTGGGGGGCGCTTTGGGTACGGCGGCCCTGGTGACCAGAAGCGAACTGTTTTTATTCCTGATCGGCGGCGTCTTTGTCCTGGAGACCCTGTCCGTAATCCTGCAGGTGGCTTCCTTTCAGCTGTTCGGCCGCCGGATCTTGCGCATGAGCCCCCTGCACCACCACTTTGAACTCTGCAACTGGAGCGAAAACAGGGTGGTGGTCAGCTTTTGGGCGGCTACGGTCGTTTTTGCCGCCCTGGGCCTGGCCGGCTTCTACGGTTTATAAGTAATGAGAAAGGACCTGCAATTATGGATGATCATCACGTATTGGTAATCGGCGCGGGGAAAAGCGGGATTGCGGCAAGCCGCTTTTTGGCCGCCAAAGGGGCTCAAGTGGAGCTGACGGATCTTAAAAGGGCAGATGAGCTGAGCGAAAATCCGGCTGCCGTCCTGGCCGGGACCGGCGTAAAAATCTCCCTGGGCGCCTACCCGCCGGTCGAACCCGGCAAGTATACTCTGGTGGTGGTCAGCCCTGGTGTGCCCTTGACGATTCCTCCGGTGGAGCGTGCCCGCGCGCTGAAAATACCGGTCCTGGGGGAGCTGGAGCTGGCCTGCCGCTTTGCCCGCGCGCCGATTGTGGCCATCACGGGGACGAACGGGAAAACCACCACCACCACCCTGGTGGGGGAAATTTTTCAAAAGGCCGGCTGGCGCACCCTGGTAGCGGGGAATATCGGCAAGCCTTTGATCGCGGAAGTGGAGCGGCCTGCCGACGTAATTGTCCTGGAAGTAAGCAGTTTCCAGCTAGAAACCACAGAGGAGTTCAGACCCCGGGTAGGGGCGGTCTTGAACATCACGCGTGATCACCTGGACCGCCACCTGACCGTGGAAAACTACACCCGGGTAAAGGCGCGCCTGTTTGCCAACCAGGAAGGGCAAGATTTTGCCGTGCTCAATTACGACGACCCCCGCACGAAAAACCTGGCCGCGTTGTGTCCGGGGAAGGTCCTTTACTTCAGCCGGCAGCAGGAACTGCCGGTGGGAGCCTGCGTTTTGGACGGGTGGATCACCTTTATTTTCGAAGGGAGGCGCGATTCCATCCTGCCCGTTCAAGAGTTAAAAATTCCCGGCGCCCATAACCTGGAAAACGCCCTGGCGGCGGTGGCCTGCAGCCGGGCCCTGAACGTGGCGCCGGAAGCAGTGGCGCACGTCTTGCGTGCCTTTCGGGGAGTGGCTCACCGCCTGGAGTTCGTCGCCGAAATTGACGGGGTGCGTTACATTAACGATTCCAAGGGGACCAACCCCGACGCCAGCAGCAAGGCCCTGCAGGCCTACGCCGAACCAATCGTGTTGATTGCCGGGGGGAGAAACAAAGGGAGCGATTTTACCCGGTTCGCCCGTTTAATCAAAGAAAAGGCCCGGGCGCTGGTCCTGCTGGGGGAAAGCGCCGGCGAAATTGAAAGCATAGCCCGCCGCGAAGGTGTTCCGCATATCCTGCGCGCCGGCGGCCTGGAAGAAGCGGTCTACCTGGCGAAAAACGCCGCCCGGCCCGGCGACGTCGTCCTGCTCTCCCCCGGCTGCGCCAGCTGGGACATGTTCAAAAACTACGAAGAACGCGGAGATCTTTTCAAACAGGTAGTAAGGAAGATGAAGGGCCTGTAAAACAGGGGTTAGGAGTTAAGGATTAGTATTTAAGAGTTGCCCAGGGAGACTGCCGTCCTTTCCATAAAATATGAAAATGGGGGCTGGAATTTGTCCGGGCGAGCGACCCGGCACTCACCGGTAATCTGGTTGCTT
>DAISHP010000467.1:0-1839 GCA_036822475.1 Bacillota bacterium | reverse complement strand
CGTTGACCGCGGCGGTTTGGTGGGCGACGACGGCCCCACCCACCACGGGGTTTTTGATTTTGCCTATCTCCGCTGCATCCCCAATATGGTGGTCATGGCGCCGAAGGACGAGGACGAACTGCGCCACATGCTGAAAACTGCCCTGGCTTACGACGGCCCGGCAGCCGTCCGCTACCCCCGGGACAGGGGGACGGGCTGCACGCTGGCGGGGAAGCCGGAGAGACTGCCGCTGGGACGGGCGGAAGTGCTGCGCAACGGCTCCGACGTTGCCCTGGTGGGCATCGGCAGCATGGTGCAGGTGGCCCGGGAAGCCGCCGGGCTGCTGGCGGAACAGGGCATCGATGCCGCCGTCATCAACGCCCGTTTTGTCAAACCGCTGGACGAAGAGTGCCTTCTGCATTACGCTGCCGTGACGAGGCTGATGATCACAATTGAGGAGCACGCCCTGCCGGGAGGGTTTGGCAGTGCAGTGTTAGAAGCGCTGGAGCGGCGGCAGGCGGCAAACCCGGGCAAGCTCATCCGCCTGGGCATCGGCGACGCCTTTGTGGAGCACGGCAGCCGCGAGATTCTCCTCGCCCGGCAGGGGCTGACGGCCGAAAACGTCTGCCGTCTCGTTCTTTCCCGGCTGGATGTTCGTCCTTGTCCTTATCCTTCCCATTTAGCCGGCCGGCGGCAGACCGGAAAAGCGCGCCCGCCTTTTTCCGCTCCCCGGCGGGTGAGCGCCGACGACCGGCTGAAGGCGGGGGAAAAATAACTGTGGCCTCATCCAAATCCAGGCTGGACGTACTGCTGGTGAAAAAGGGGCTGTTTACCAGCCGGGAAAAGGCCAGGGCGGCGGCCATGTCCGGCCAGGTCCTGGTCGACGGCCGGAAAGTGCTGAAACCAGGCGCGCAGGTAAATCCCGACGCGGAGCTCACCGTGCTGGAGCGCCTGCCGTACGTCAGCCGGGGAGGCCTGAAATTAGAAAAAGCCATCCGGGTCTTCGGCCTGGATTTAAAAGGTAAAATTGTTTTGGACGTAGGGGCTTCAACCGGCGGATTTACCGATTGCGCCCTTGCCTACGGGGCCAGGCTGGTCTACGCGGTGGACGTCGGCTACGGCCAGCTGGCCTGGAAGCTGCGCACCTCCCCCCAGGTGATCGTTTTCGAGCGCACCAATATCCGGCACCTTTCCCGGGAGGCCCTGCCCGTTCCGCCCGATTTCGCAGTAATCGACGTTTCCTTTATTTCGCTGGCCCTGATTCTGCCGAAAGTGCGTGAGCTGACTGCAGACGACGCCGGCGGCGTGGCTTTAATCAAGCCCCAGTTCGAAGCCGGGCGCGAGAAAGTCGGCAAAAAGGGCGTGGTGAAAGATCCCCTCGTTCACCGGGAAGTGCTGGCCAAAATCTGCGCCGTCGTCAGTGATCTGGGCTGGACGGTGGCCGGGCTTGATTTCTCCCCCCTCAAAGGCCCGGAAGGAAATATTGAATACCTCCTCTACTTTGCCGGGAGCCGGCAGCCGGAACCGGCCCGGGGAGAGCCGGCGGACTGCCTTGAGGAGGTTGTCCGGGAAGCACACAAAACCTTGAATGATAAATAAAGGCACTAAGGCAAAAAGGCAAAAAGCCAGTCTAAAGTAAGCCGGCTGATCAAAAACGCCAGTTCACGGGTTCTCTGGTCGGGTCCAAAGAGGCACAAAGAGAAATGTACCGGGAAGATTGACTTTGTGCCTTTGTGCGTGGGAAACTTTGGACCTGATCTTTAATTTAAACGGAGTGGCAAATGGATACCATCGGTCTGGTCGCCAACCTGGAAAAGGCCAATATTCGCAACCTGATTAAGAAAACCATCAACTGGCTGC
>DAISHP010000466.1:0-1850 GCA_036822475.1 Bacillota bacterium | reverse complement strand
CGAAGTGGGCGTGATTATTGATACCACCCGCTGCCGCCTGACGGTTTTGTCCAACGGCCGCCCTTTGAAGACGTACCCGGTGGCCCTGGGCAAGTACGAAACGCCGACTCCGCTGGGCAATTTCCGGATCGTGCGCAAGGCCATGCACTGGGGGAGCGGCTTTGGCAGCCGGTGGCTGGAATTAAACGTGCCGTGGGGGTTGTACGGCATCCACGGGACAAATAAGCCCTGGGCCATCGGCAGTTACGCCAGCCAGGGCTGCATCCGCATGCACAACCGCGATGTAGAGGAACTCTACCCCCTGGTTCCGGTGGGTACGCCCGTCATCATCGTGGGCAACCCCTTTACCTACCGGGAACCGCCCTACCGGGTGCTGCGGCGGGATTTCTGTGGTTCGGACGTCATGGAAGTGCAGCGAGTGTTGACGCGCCTGGGCCTGTTCAGGGGGAAAATCGACGGCACCTGGCGCTGGGACATGGAGGAGAGCGTCTACGAATTTCGCCGGCGGCAGGGTCTGCCGCGCGACAATGCCGTGGACGAGGCGGTTTACCGGGCCCTGGGACTCAAGTAAGGAAGCGAAAAAGTAACAAAAAGACTGGCCTGCCTTTGCGTGCCCAGGGTACCGGCGCGGGGGCAAACGAATGGTAATGCCCGGGTGCCCGTCTGGTTCCTCAGGAAAAATATCTGTCCATGGCCGTAAAGATATCAATTGAGCGAACGATTCCAACGACCTGTCCTTTTTTCACCACCGGCAGGGAATTCACGTTGAACCTCAGCATCGTTTTTGCGATGTCGGTCAGGGTATCGCTGGCGCGCGCCACGGCCAGGCCCAGCGGCTGCATGATGTCCCGCACGCGCAAGGCACCCTCCTGGAGTTTTTTGATGTAGTACCAGCCCCAGGAGATCGCTTTTAAATACGGGTCGTCGATGTAAAGCTCCTTCAGGCCGGCCGCCCGCAGGATGCTGCCCAGGGTGAGGATTCCGGTGGGTTCGCCGGCTTCGTTTTTGGCGATGACACTGCGGTGGCCGTGCCAGGCGCGTCCGTCCCGGTGGAAGGATTCCCGGAGCACGCGAATCGCTTCGTAAATGGTCGCATTTTCACTGATTGTGTTGTAGTCGTCAAGCGGAACCATGATCTCTTCCGCCGTATTTTTTTCTTCCGTCATCTGGACCGCCCCCTATTCCAAAAGTTCTCCGACAAACCAGAACAGGTCGATGGTTCGCACCATGCCCACCGGTTTCGTACCGGCGAGGACCGGCAGAGAGTTGATGTTCTTTTTGACGATTACTAATAGAGCCTCCAGGACGGTGGCATCTTCCTGGATGGTAATCAGTTCTAAAGGGCGCATGATTTTCCGTACGTTGAAGTCGTCGAAAAGGTGCGGGGTGAAAAAAAGGCCGGTAGGGTCCCTTTTCAGCATATGCTCAAGAAAATCGCGCATCTGCAGGGCAACGAGAAAACTTTTCAGCGTTAAAAGGCCGACCAGTTCACCTTTTTTGTTTAACACCATCAGGGATTGAAAGCCGTACCATGTGCCGTCTTTCTGGTGGAAGGACTCCCGCAGGGTTTTGATCGCTTCCATGATTGTGGCGTCTTCATCCACCACCGGGTATTCCGTGATCGGCACCATGATGTCGCGCACAAGCCTGGTAACGGGCATGTAGCAACCCCCCCTCAATCCATAATTCCCAGTTCCTTCAGCTTGGCGTAAAACGAGCTGCGGTTCATTTTCAGCGCCTGGGCGGCGGCCGAGCGGTTCCAGTTGTGTTCTTCCAGGGCACGCAGGATAATCTCGCGCTCCACTTCCTGCACGATTTCTTTTAAGCCGCCGCCGGGGATTTCGTCCAGC
>DAISHP010000465.1:0-1853 GCA_036822475.1 Bacillota bacterium | reverse complement strand
TTGAGGACCCGCACGCTGATTCCCTCCCTGGATAGTTCTTCGGCCGCCGCCAGGGCTTCGGCCACCATCACCCCGGCGGCGATAATGGCGGCGTCGCCGCCTTCCCGCATGACCACCGCTTTGCCGGGTTCGAAGACAAAGTCTTCGCCGTGCAGCACGGGAACGGCGGCCCGTCCCAGCCGGATGTACACCGGACCTTTAATTTCGGCCGCCGCCATTACTGCTTTTTTGGTTTCCACAGCGTCGGCGGGGACGAACACCGTCAGGTTGGGGACGGCCCGCACCAGGGCGATGTCTTCGACGGACTGGTGGGTGGCGCCGTCCTCGCCGACGGTAATCCCGGCGTGGCTGGCACCGATCTTGACGTTCAGTTTCGGGTAGGCGATGCTGTTGCGCAGCTGGTCGAAGCAGCGGCCGGGGGCGAAAACGGCAAAGGTGCTGCAAAACGGAATCTTTCCGGCCGCGGCCAGCCCCGCCGCCGTGCCCAGCATGTTCTGCTCGGCAATGCCCAGGTTAAAAAAGCGCTCCGGGAAGTGTTTTTTAAAGTTAATTGTTTTGGTGGATTTGGAAAGATCAGCGTCCAGCACCACGACGTCCGGATTTTCCCGGCCCAGTTCCACCAGGGCTTCGCCGTAGGCTTCGCGGGTAGCAATCTTTTGCATTTTCTCACCTCTCACATCTCAATTCCGCCAGGGCTTTTTCGGCCTGCTCCGGTTTGGGCGCCGTGCCGTGCCAGTCCACCTGGTTTTCCATGAAGGAGACGCCTTTTCCCTTGCACGTTTGGGCGATAATCATCTGGGGTTTTCCCTTGACCTGCCGGGCCGCCTCGACGGCCTTGATGATTTGCCCGATGTCGTGGCCGTCGATTTCCTGGACGTCCCACCCGAAGGCCCGCCATTTATCGGCCACCGGTTCGGGGGACATCACTTCGGTGATGGGTCCGTCGATCTGCAGGCCGTTGTGATCCAAAAAGGCGGTAACGTTGTCCAGCCGGTAGTGCGCCGCCGCCATGGCGGCTTCCCACACCATCCCTTCCTGGATTTCACCGTCGCCCAGCAAAACGAAGACCCGGTAGTCCCGGCCGTCCAGTTTCGCCGCCAGGGCCATGCCGTTGCCCGCCGACAGGCCCTGGCCCAGGGAGCCGGTAGAGACTTCCACCCCGGGCAGACTTTTCATATCCGGGTGGCCCTGCAGGCGGCTGCCCAGCCTGCGCAGGGTGAGCAGCTCTTCCACCGGAAAAAAGCCACGTTCGGCCAGGGCGGCGTAGAGCAGCGGCGCAGCGTGCCCCTTCGAAAGAATAAACCGGTCCCGGTCCGGCCAGGCGGGGTTTTGGGGGTCGACGCGCAGGAGGTGGAAATAAAGCGCGGTAACAATGTCGGCGGCCGATAAAGAACCGCCCGGGTGGCCGGAACCGGCCGCCGCGGTCATTTTAATTATGTGGGCGCGAATTTGCCTGGCTTTGTCCTCCAGCCGGGCGATTTTTTCTGCTTCCATTTTGCGTGTTGGGCCAGCCTCCTTTTTTAGTGCTTTTTTAAGGTAAAAGCTATAGGGAAGATACTCATGCTGCTAACGCAGCACCGGCAAAAGGATGAAAATTAACGGTTTTTCACAGCAGGCACTGATTTTCATCACCTGTTTCGAAAAAGCGGCAGAGGAGTCTACTTTCTGTATTGCTTGAACCCTTCTCCCAAAACTTCGTGCACGTCGGCCAGGATGATGAAGGCCCGGGGGTCTATCTCGTAGACCAGGTCTTTCAGCCTGGTTACTTCCGCCCGGTTCACCACCACCAGCAGCACTTCCCGCGGCTGACCGGTATACATGCCCCGTCCTTTTAAGGCGGTGGCGCCCCGGTT
>DAISHP010000464.1:0-1859 GCA_036822475.1 Bacillota bacterium | reverse complement strand
CAGCCCTGCCGAAGAAGGATACTGGTGGTTGGTGGGGTTCCGGATTTCTCTGGCCATTTCCTCCACAATGTGTTCCGGTGTGGGTAGGTCGGGATCGCCGATCCCCAGGCTGATGATATCCACCCCTTCCGCTTTCTTTTGCTCGATCAGCTGCTCAATGCGGGCGAAGAGGTAAGGGGGCAGGTTTTTGATGCGCTGTGCTTCGGGAAACTGCAAGGGAAAACCTCCTTAGAAAATAACAGGCACAGAGGCAACAGGCACAAAGGCACAAAGGGGTAAACAGGTTTATGCTTTCTCTTTATGGCTTAATGCTTCAATTTTTCATGATTAGAACGAATGTTCCCGTGGGGGAACTCCTTCGTAAAGATCAGGCACAAGCTCTGGACAAACAAAGGCATAAAGTAAATATTCCCGGTCGTCTCCCTTTGTGCCTCTGTGCCTTTGTGCCTCAGTGCCTTTGTGCCTTTCTTTTACACCGGATAGCTCCCGGTGAAAACTTCTTCGGCCGGGCCGGTCATGTAGAGGTGGTTGTCGCCGGCCCACTCGATCTGCAGGGCGCCCAGGGGCAGGTGCACCTTTACCGCCCTCTCCGTCAACCCGTTCAAAGCACCGGCCACGGCGGCGGCGCAGGCCCCCGTGCCGCAGGCCAGAGTGGGTCCGGCGCCCCGTTCCCAGACGCGCATTTTTATTTCCTCCGGGTTGAAAACCTGGACGAACTCCACGTTGGTGCGCTCGGGAAAAGCCGGGTGGTGCTCGATGAGCGGCCCTGCTTCGGCCAGGGGAACCTGCTCCACATCCGGCACGAAAATTACGCAATGGGGGTTGCCCATGGAAACCGCCGTCACGTTAAACACGCGGTCGCCGGCCAAAAGGGGCTCGCCGATCACCCACCCGGGCGGCCCCACCATCGGGATCTGGGACCGTTCCAGGCGGGGTTCGCCCATGTCGACCCGCACCCCGGCAACCCGGCCGTCTTCCAGGATAACCTGCGGCTGCATGATTCCCGCCAGGGCTTCCACCCGAATGACTTCTTTGGGCACCAGACGGCGCTCGTAAAGGTATTTGGCCACGCAGCGGATGGCGTTGCCGCACATCTGCGCCTCGCTGCCGTCGGAATTAAAAATGCGCATCCGGACGTCGGCATTTTTGCCCGGCAGGAGGATGACCAGGCCATCCGCCCCGATGCCCAGCTGCCGGTGGCAAACTTTTTTGGCCAGTTCTCCCCAAGCAAGGTGCCCGGGAATGTCCGGGCGCCGCTGCAAAGCGTCGATGAGCACAAAGTCGTTGCCCAGGCCGTGAACTTTTAAGAAATCCATCTATCCATGCACACCCCATCTTTTTACCGTTATTCTACCTTTTTTTATTATTTCCTGCTCATTATACTTTAAGATAAACAATTTTCTCTCTGGCCCGGAATTTTAGGCGCGAATAGAAAATGTTCCCTAAAAATGGCAGGGCGGCCACCCCCAGTACCATTCCCCACTGCTCCCAGTTCAGGGAAACGGTCCGGAAAATCACCTGCAGGGGCGGGAGCTGGGTCACGGCCACCTGCAAAGCCGCCGAGAAAAGCACCGCCAGCAGGAGGCGGGGGTTGGTGAAGAAGCCCTGCTCCAGGACGGATTCCCGCTCCGAGCGGCAGACCAGGACGTAAAATAACTGCAGGAAAACCAGCGTATTAAAGGCGACGGTCCGGGATTCGGCCACCCGGGCCGGGTCTCCACGGTAGACAGCGGCAAACAGAAGCAGCGTGCCCAGGCCGATCACCAGCCCGCCGGTCAAGATCCGCCGGCCCAGCCCCTGGGCGAAGATGCTTTCCCGCGGGTTCCGAGGCCGCCGGTACATAATGTCCCGGGCCGCCG
>DAISHP010000463.1:0-1864 GCA_036822475.1 Bacillota bacterium | reverse complement strand
AGACGTGTTTCTAGCGGACTTCAGCCCGGCGCGGGGAAGTGAGCAGGCAGGTCACCGCCCCGCCGTGGTTGTGCAAAACAATGTGGGCAATGAGTACGGCCCGACCACGATTGTAATCGCAATCACCACGGCGGTCCACAAGGGCTACCCCTTCCTGGTCAGGCTGAACGCCGGGGAAGGGGGCTTGGAAAAAGACAGCGCGGCTAACGCCGCCCAGGTGATCACCGTGGACAAATCCCGTCTGGCGCGCAAGCTGGGGAGCCTGTCCCCGGAAAGAATGCGCCGGGTTGACCAATCGCTTATGCTGAGCCTGGGATTGGGCGGCGAAGCGGGCGAAGCCTAACCGAAGCGACAGTTCCGGTTCTCTAAAAAGCGCAGGTATTGCCAAACACCTGCGCTGCCTTTTTTAAACCCCGCCGCGCCGGGGAGACGACAAAATCTCCCCGGGGTGCGGCCCGGGGTTCAAGGGGGTTATCAAAAGATGGTCGCGTCGGATATCGACAATACCATCGCCAATCTCTGCGTCCCGTTAAGAAACCGGGGCGTTGACGTGAACATGTACCCCAGCCCTCTCCCGCAGGGCTTCTGGACTTCCGAAGAAGCCCTGCGGATGTACCGGGACGCGGCTCCGATTCCGGGTGCGGCGGCCCTTCTCCAAGGCTTGCTCAAAAACCTGGGCGGGTTGGTGTACATCACCAGTCGCCCGGCGACCGCCAAATTTGTCACTCGGCGCTGGCTTGAAACGCACGGCTTCCCCAATGCGCCTGTTCATTTCGTCGCAGGCGCGCAAGGGAAAGCAGCCGCCGCTGAAAGCCAAGGCGTGATCCTGGCCTTGGAGGACGATCCGGCGGCGGTGGCCCTGTACGCCGCAGCGGGCATTAAAGTATTAATGCCCGACTGGCCGTACAACCAGGCCGTGAATGCTCTGGGCGTGGCCCGTGTGCGGGGGGTGGCCGATGTTGGCTATGCGTGATCCGGCCTCCGCCGCCGCATCCCTGGGGCTGCGCTTTATTAAAGACGGCCCCGGAAACGAAAAAATCTTCCGGTGCCCCTTCTGCGGGGATTCCCAAAAGAATCCCAACAAAGGGCACTTGTATCTAAACCGCGGCACCGGAAATTGGAAGTGCCACCGGTGCGGGGAGGAAGGCGGCTTGGTCGGCCTGGCCAAAAAACTCCGTGGCTTTGACGGCCGGGAGGCCAGGCAGGCGCTTGGCCTGGACGAATCTTCGGATGCCATTCCGTATCCGAAAGCCGCCCGGAACCTGGACGGCCTGGCGCCAGTCGAACACCGCGACCGCGCCTACCGCGCCTTTCTCTCCGTCCTGGTCCTCCACCCGGCGCACAAGGAAGATCTTTTGCGCCGGGGGCTGAGCGAAAGTGCCGTTCATCGGAATGGATACAGATCCATCCCGGAGGATGGGCGCCACCGGTGGAAGGTCTGCCGATGGCTGGTCCAGTCCCTGCCCTTGGATGGCGTGCCCGGGTTTTTTACCCGGGAAAGTAGCCGCGGGCCGTACTGGGACTTTTTCAGCCCTCCGGGGTACCTGATCCCGGTGCGCACCTCCGACGGCCTGATCCAGGCCCTCAAGGTGCGGTGCGACGACTCCGGGTTCGGGAAGTACCTGTGGTTTTCAAGCCATGGAAAGCCAAACGGCGCATCCCCCGGCAGCCCGGCGCACTGCGCCGGGAAGGGAACCGATGTGTGGGTCACGGAAGGCCCGCTAAAGGCCGACGTGGCCGCGCATTTACTGAACAGCCGCTTTATCGGCACCGGCGGCGCCGCCGCTTGGAAAGCGGCCTTGGGCGTCTTGAGCACGGTTGGCGCGAAGGCTCCAGTGATCGCCTTTGATGCCGACGTAAAGAG
>DAISHP010000462.1:0-1871 GCA_036822475.1 Bacillota bacterium | reverse complement strand
GCACGATATTATCAACCTGATTGTGGATAACGGCGAATTCCTGGAGGTACAAAAAGACTACGCCAAAAATTCCATCGTCGGCTTTGCCCGCTTCAACGGCCAGGTTTGCGGGATAGCAGCCGGCAACCCCGCCTATATTGCAGGCTGCATGGAGCCCGACTCCTGCGACAAATACACCAGGTTCATCACCTTTTGCGACTGCTTCAACATCCCCCTGGTTTACCTGGTGGACATGCCAGCCATCCTGGTGGGGGACGAATGGGAAAGAAAAGGGGTGATCAGGCACGGCACCAAGCTCCTCCACACCACCTGCACGGTAACGGTTCCCCGGGTGTCTGTCCTCATCCGGAAGTCCTACGGCGGGACAACCCCCATCTTTTGCGCCAAGCCTTACTCCACCGATTTCGTTTACGCCTGGCCCACGGCGGAACTTTGCCCGATGGGCGCGGATTCGGCAGTGGCGATCATCTACGACCGGGAAATTAAGGCCCTGCCTACCAGTGAGGAGCGCTTAGCTTTTGCGGAAGCAAAGAAAAAAGAGTATTTTGATTTGTATGTAGACCCTATCGTTACCGGCACAAACATGCGTTACGATTTGTTTGACGATATCATTGACCCGCGCCAGACCAGGGAAGTAATCATCAACGCTCTGGAAATAGCGAAAAATAAAATTCCCCAGGTGCCGCTGCCCAGGAAAAAGCGGGGCAACCGCCCGTGTTAAGGGGAGAAACGGGGAATAGCCATTGCTCATAATGCTCCCCTTTCGATCACGGCGACAGGGCTCCGTCAAAGTTAAAAGTACCCCAATAACAGCGTAATTTCCAATATATGACTGGTGCTTTCCAAAGAGATAATTACCTCTTTGGACTTATTGTTTTGGAAAGGAAGTGAATTTTTTTGGTAGGAATTACATCGTACGGCGCTTATATCCCCTTTTTTCGCCTCGGCGGAGGAACGGTCGGCTGGGAGGGGCGCCCCGAAAAAGCAATTGCGAACTTTGACGAGGACAGCATTACGATGGCCGTTGCGGCCGCCCTTGATTGCCTGCAGGGAATGGACCGCCAGGTAATCGACGGTGTGTACCTGGCTACCACAACGGCTCCTTATTTAGAAAAGCAGGGGGCGGCAATTGTGGCGGAGGCCGCTGACCTGCGCCCCGATATTTTTACCGCCGATTTCGCCAACTCGCTGCGGTCGGGTACGCTGGCCTTAAGGGCAGCGCTGGATGCCGTCCAGGCCGGTTCGGCCCGGCAGGCGCTGGTTGCTGCCGCCGATCTGCGCGTTCCGCAGCCCCGTTCGGAGTTTGAACCGGTTTTCGGGGACGGAGCGGCTGCCGTTGCTGTGGGAAAAGAAAAAGTAATTGCCGAAATCGAAGCCAGTTATTCTCTTTCCGAAGAAATTCTTGACATCTGGCGACCTGCCGGAGAAATTTTCGTTCGTTCCGCTGAAGATCGCTTCGTCAGCGAAGAAGTATATTTAAAAATTCTTCCCCGGGCTGTGCAGGGTCTTTTAGAAAAGTGCCAGCTTACGCCCGCTGACTTTGCGAAAGTTGTTTTTTACGCGCCGGACGCCAGGCGGCACCGGGAAATGGCGGCCCGGCTGGGCTTTGATTCCAAGACCCAGGTCCAGGACCCATTGTTCAATAAGGTCGGTAATACGGGAGCAGCCTTTGCGTTGCTGATGCTAGCAGCTGCCCTGGAAGAAGCGAAGCCCGGACAGCGGATTCTTTTTGCCAATTACGGAGACGGAGCGGACGCTTTTGTTTTGCGGGTAACTGTCGAGATTGAAAAAATGAGCAGCCGGCGCGGGGTAAAAGGTTACTTGCAGACGAAAAGGATCCTCCCCGATTACCTGACCTACGCCCGGTGGCG
>DAISHP010000461.1:0-1885 GCA_036822475.1 Bacillota bacterium | reverse complement strand
GTTTTTCCCGGTGGCCATGACCACCCCGGCGGACTTGCGCTGTGCCACCTCGCCGGACAAATCGGCCCGGATCTCTTTCAGCCTTTCTTTAAGGGCCTTCTTGCGCGCCGCCCGGCGCCGGCAAAATTGCTCCACGTCTTTCTTGCTGGCCCCCCAGGCCAGGAGCTCCGTGTTAGTGGCAGTGCAGATGTAGTCTCCGGTCTTTGCGGAAAAAACCAGGATCTCCCCGATCCGGTTGGGATCATAGCGGATGACCACCCACTGCCCGACCAGGCCGTCCAGGGCTTCACTCTTGTACCAGCGCGGCCTGCCGACGGTCCCAAACCGCTGGATGCCGCTGGCCGTCACCTTCGCCCTCTCCACGTCCATCAGGCAGATGTCGAACGCCCGGGGATCCGGCATTTCTTCCCGCACCTTCGGGGTGGAAAGGTACTTTTCCAGCGGCGTCATTCCGAGAGTGGAGTGCTCCGTATTGTGGTATTCCCAAAGGTACATTTCAATGAGTTTGCAAAGCTCTTCCAGATTCAAGAGCAAATCGGCCTCCGCCAGGGCCTTTTCGTCCAGGTCCGGGGGGCGCTCCTCATTATCGCTGCCGCAATAACCCGGCAAATAGCGCGTGAACTGATCCGTGAATGTCCCGAACCACCGTTCGCAGTGGCCCTTGGCCCACGGGCTGTACTTCGTGCAGAAGAGCGCCTGGATATGCAGCAGCTCGCAGACGCTGCGCATCTCCCGGCTGTACTCCCAACCCTCGCACTTTTTGCCCTGCTTGAGCTTTGCTTTATAGTCCTCGCCGTTGTCGATATACAGCGTCTTCGGCAGCCCGAAGAAGGGCAGGGGGTCGCCGGCTTTCTCCCGCAGCTCTGCCGGCTCCCAGCCCAGGCCCTCCAGCGCCGCGGCCATCGCTCTGGAGACCGGCCCGTCCCATCCTGCGCGCACCTTTGGCAAAACGGCGTACCTGGTGGCCAGGGCGATGGTCTGACCGTTGGCCTGGATGCTCACCGTAAAGCCGGCCACCACCCGGGAGCAAACGTCCATCCAGACGGTCAGCCAGGGGCGCACCGGCCGGCCGTTATATTTAATAAAAACGTCCAGCTTGTGGTGGTCCCCCTCCCAGACCTCGTTCACGTAATCCGGCTCCTTGCGGGTGGCTTTGATGGCAAACTTTTTCATATATTCCTCTTCGCCCTCGCGGGCCAGGCAGACCAGATCCGGCTCGTACTTCTCCAGGTCGTCAATAAACCGGTAGAAGGTGGCCCGGGAGCAGCAGGACAGCCCCTGCCTTTCGCACCACTTTTTAAGCTTTTTATATACCTGCGCCGCGGTCGGCTTGGTCAGCTGAAGATATAATTTGCGCCCGAAACGCTCCTGATCTTCGTCCATGGACCGGCGCACCGTGCCCACCCCCAGCCTGGGCAGCTTCCTCATCAGCGCCAGCGTACCTCCCTTCTGGTACTTCGCGATCCACCGGTATAAAGTAACCAGGTCCGCTCCATAGCGGGCAGCGATTTCCTCCATCCGCCCGACTTTTTGCTTATCCTCCGGCAGGGCCAGGGCTTCTTTGACCGCTTTCGCTTTTCGCTCCGCCTCGGCCATCAGCTCATTGAACTTCTTTTCCCCCACCAGGGCCTTTACCTCGGCGGGGTTGATCCGGCACCCGCCGGAAGGTTTATCCTCCTCCGGAGCAACCTGCAGAGCGGGCGCCGGACCCTCTTCAGGCGTCCCGTACCGCCGGTAGTATTTCTGCCGGGCCGGGGCGGGCAGGGAAGATAGCGCCACCAGGTAGCCCACGCCCCCCCGGCCGCCGCCGGCGGCCATTTTCTTCTGTGTACACTGCCATTCACCAGCGGTAATTTTTTTAAGTACCGCTTGTCTTGATATCCCA
>DAISHP010000460.1:0-1889 GCA_036822475.1 Bacillota bacterium | reverse complement strand
GGCGGCCGGGGTGAGGGAAGCGGGAGCGGCGGGGCAACGCCCCAATTTTTACGTGGTGGCGGAAAAAATCTTGAGCAACGGCGAGGAGTTGCCCTCCGGATGGCCGGTCTGCGGCACCACGGGGTACGATTTTTTGAACCTGCTTAACGGTCTCTTTGTAGACGGGCGGGGCGCCGCGGCCCTGGACGAGCTCTATGCCCGGATGGGCGGGCCGGAAACGGAAAAGGATTTTGCCACGGTGGTTTATCTTCAGAAAAAGAAGGTAATGGTCGAACTATTCGCCGGCGAAGTAAACAGCCTGGCCCGCTCGCTGGCCCGTCTGGCGCAGGCCGACCGGCACGGCTGCGACTTTACCTTAAGCGAGCTCAAAGAGGCCCTGACAGAAATTACCGCCTGCCTTCCGGTCTACCGCACCTACATCCGCAGTTTCGCCGTGACGGAGCGGGACCGGCGGTACATTGAAAGCGCCGTGCGGGAGGCCGTCCGGAGGCGCCCCGCCGTCCGCCCGGCCTGTACTTTCCTGCACCGGGCGCTGCGGCTGGAATTTCCGGGTTACCTGACCCCAGAACAAAAAGAAGAGTGGCTGCGCTTCGTGATGCGCTGGCAGCAATTCACCGGGCCGATCATGGCCAAGGGGTTCGAGGACACCGCTCTCTATGTTTACAACCGGCTGGTCTCGCTCAATGAAGTGGGCGGCGACCCCGGCCGGACCGCCGGAATTTCTGTCGCCGAATTTCACCGCCGCAACCAGTTCAGACAGACCACCCGCCCTTATTCGTTAAACGCCACTTCCACCCACGACACCAAGCGCAGCGAAGATGTCCGGGCGCGGATCAACGTGCTCTCCGAAATCTCCGCGGCGTGGACGGAGCGGGTGGAGCAATGGCACCGCTGGAACCGCCCCAGAAAGCCAGTGGTAAACGGAACGCCCGTGCCCGACGGGAACACGGAACTGCTCATCTACCAGACGCTCATCGGGGCGTGGCCGCTACGCGAGGAAGAGGTGCCGTCCTTCCGGGAGCGGCTCCGGGCCTACCTGGTGAAAGCGGCCCGGGAGGCCAAAACCTGCACCAGCTGGCTTGCCCCCGACGCCGCCTACGAGCGCGCCCTGGAAGGATTCGTCACGGCCATCCTGGAATCCTCCCCAGAAAACCGGTTCCTGCCGGACTTTCTGCAATTCCAAAAAGTAACCGCCTTTTACGGAGCCGTAAACTCGCTGGCCCAGGTTCTACTCAAGATCGCCTCCCCGGGGGTGCCCGATTTCTACCAGGGCACGGAACTCTGGAATTTTTCCCTGGTCGACCCGGACAACCGGCGCCCGGTGGACTTCCAGGCACGGACGGAAATGTTAACCCATCTCCAAAAGATAGAGGAAGAAAACGAAAGGAGAGAAAAGGAAGAAAAGCAGAAAGCCGAAGAGGGGGAAGAAAAAGCAGCCCCGCCGGGCGCAGAGTACAAAGGCGGCGAGGAAGGCGGCGATGAGCCGCCCCTGGCCAAAAAGCTTCTGGACTCCTGGGAAGACGGCCGGGTTAAACTCTACCTGACTTACAAAGCCCTGTGTTTTCGCCGGACTTACCGGGAACTGTTCGCCGCCGGAGAATACCTGCCAGTCGAAGCCGCCGGCCCGCGCGCCGGATACATCTGCGCCTTTGTCCGGCGCCTGGAAAACACCTGGGTTCTGGCAGCGGCCCCCCGCCTCGCGGCGCTGCTGATAATGGAAAGCAAAGGTCTGCGTGCTCTGTGCGGAAAGAACGACCCGCCGCCCCTGCCGCCGCTCACCTTCCCGCTGGGTGAAGCGGTGTGGGGGGAAACTTCTCTCCTTCTCCCCGCGTACGCCCCCGCCCGCTGGCGCAACATCCTGACCGGGGAGACAGTACAAACCGCAACAG
>DAISHP010000459.1:0-1896 GCA_036822475.1 Bacillota bacterium | reverse complement strand
TGCTTTTTTCTTTTCGACCACAAAACGGGCATTTTCTGCCTGGGTATGAATGGCGTCGGCGGTAATCACCTTGCCCGCGACCTCTAAAGGTTCCAAAAGCGGCTTACAAGACGGTGATCTCGTTGCTCTTCTGATCTATCTGCCCCTGGGCAATCACGATCTTTTCCCGCTGCAACAAAGCCGCCACCACGGTTTTTCGTTTGCTCCTGCGCAAAGCTTTGCCGTCGATGGCAATTCCCAGATCCTGCTTTTGGGCGGCCAACCAGTTCTTGGGAGGCCCGGTTCACTTCTTCGGCGTCTACGGCCTGAAGAGTCCGGCGCAAAGTGGGTTCGACTTAAGCGGGATATATTTTCGGAGGCGTTCGCTTTTCCGGTAGCCCAGGCGGACTAGCAAATCCTTAAGACAACCCGGCTGGCAGGTGCCCGATGGCGGCAAAGCTCTTGGCCCCGGATAAGAGGGCGCAAACGGCTACGGCCAAAATCGAAACCTGCTGGTGACGAATCCCCCGCCTTTTCCGGGGATCGCGAATAGTGGCCAGGTGCGTCAGCACTGATCCATCTGCGCAGCGCTTGACAGGGAGTGGAAAATCAACATATACTAAAGCAAGAGCTTGCTGCCAGTCTTCATCCGGAAGGGAGCTTTTTTAAATTAATGAAACTGCGGTTGGGTTTACCCAAAGGGAGTCTCCAGGAGGCAACTTTTACTTTATTTAAGCGGGCGGGTTTTAACCTGACGGTGAACGGCCGTTCCTACTATCCGGCGGTGGACGACCCGGAACTGGAAGTGGTGCTGATGCGCGCCCAGGAAATCCCCCGCTACGTGAGCGAAGGTGTGTTGGACGCGGGCTTGAGCGGTCTGGACTGGATCCTGGAGAATGAAGCGGATGTCGTCGAGGTGGCCGAACTGGTTTATTCCAAGCATACGCAGCGGCCCGTCCGGCTCGTTCTGGCCGTGGCGAAAGACAGCGCCATCAGAGAGGTTGCGGATCTGGAAGGGAAGCGCATTGCCACCGAACTGGTGCGGGTTACCCGGCAATTTTTAGCCGGGCACGGAGTGAAGGCAACGGTGGAGTTTTCTTACGGGGCAACGGAGGTTAAGGTTCCGGACCTGGTGGATGCCATCGCCGACCTCACAGAAACGGGGAGCTCGTTGCGGGATAACAATCTGCGGGAGATCGCCACCATTTTGGAATCTACTCCCCGGCTCCACGCCAATAAAAAATCCTGGGCAGACCCCTGGAAGAGAGAAAAGCTGGAAAACCTGGCCGTTTTGTTGCTGGGGGCCTTGCGGGCGGATAATAAAGTAGGCTTAAAGATGAATGTTCCGGGAGACCGTCTGGATGCTGTGCTGGAAATTCTGCCGGCCATGAAACATCCCACTGTGTCGCAACTGGTCAACAGTAACTGGGTGGCCGTGGAAGTCATTCTAGACGAAAGGAAGGTCCGGGATTTAGTGCCGGCGCTGAAAAAGGTCGGCGCCCAGGATATTATCGAATATTCTTTGAAAAAAGTCATACCCTAAAAAGGATCGGCAGAAAAAGGGCGCGCCGGGGCGGCAAGCCGGCGCAGCCTCCGGTTAAAGGAGGGCAGGGCAATGATTCCCATCCGGGATAGTGTGCGTCCGCGGCGCAGGCCGGTCGTCAACTGGACGATCATCGCGATTAATCTGCTGGTATTTTTTTATGGTCTGGGGCTTTCCAGGCAACAGCTGGAAGAAGTTTATTTTCATTATGGAGTAATTCCCAGCGAGATATTTCATTTAATTCAAACCGGCACTCCTCTGGAGCCTTTATTTTTACCTTTCCTTTCCGCCATGTTTCTTCACGGGGGATGGTTTCACGTCATCGGCAATATGTGGTACCTGTGGATCTTCGGGGATAACGTGGAAGACCGCCT
>DAISHP010000458.1:0-1898 GCA_036822475.1 Bacillota bacterium | reverse complement strand
GATTTCCTCCGCGCGCTGGGCCAGGGCCGCGGCCGCCTCCTGGTGGGCGGCGGTCACTTCTTTTAAGCGCTCCTCCAGGACCAAAACCTTTTTTTGCCAGCGCTCGCGATCCTGCTGCCAGCGTGCCTTTTGCTTGCCCAGGGCGTTTAAAAACCGCTTCAGCAGGTTTTCGTAAGCCACCTGGGCAACCGGGTTGTAAACCCAGACCCCGTTTCCGATCCTTTCAAAGTACGGGAATTTTTTCAGTAAATTTTCCACCTCCGGCAAGGCGGTCTGCCGCCAGACGCGGACCACGTCAAAAACCTGCCGGGTGGTGAGCCCGGCCGGGTGCATTTTCAGCGCCTTGATCACCAGGTGTTTAAGGGCGTACTGCTCCGCTTCCACCTCCCATTCGGTCAGTCCCCAAAAACCGTTTTCCAGTTGAATAAACCGACCGTCGGAGATCAGGCCGGCTTCCTCGGCAATGAGCCGTTTAAATTTCTTATCCTTATGTTTCACGCTGCTTTCCCGGATCACTTCCTTCAGGCTCAGGGGCTGCTGACGCTTCAACAGGAGGGCGTAAAAAGCGTCGTTCTCCCGCCTGCCCTCCAGGTCCAGCCGCCAGGAACCGTTTTTATCTTGAACAAAACAAGGGTTTTGCTGCAGGCAGAAAGTGATCTTTTCTTCTACTTTAGCCGAGCTGTAATCCTGCAGCATTTTTTGCTGGACGTACGGGGCCAGCTCCGCGGGAGATAAAGTTTCGAAAAAAAACAGTGTTTTCTTTAAGACGTCGGTAAGGGAGTGCAGCTTCCCGTGCATAAGAAAAAAACCACCTTCCTTGCGTAATAATGATTTAAATTGGGGGTATTAATAAATATAATTCCCTGGGAATAACTGCATCCCTTTTTATTTTTTAAATAAAATACCACTATTTTCCTACATTCTTCGTATTTATCAAAAATTTAACGAATTAAAAAACTTTTGCCTGGGAGGGCTTGTAAAAAACTTAAGTAGCCGCTATAATATTGGTGAGTGGTAGATTTTTGACCCCCGGTAGATTTTTGAGTCCCGGTAGATTTTTGACTCCCAATGGAAAATAGACGGCCCAAATGGCAGAGGAGTGGGTTAATAATGAGCCTGGTTTGCCCGGAACCGGCAAACAATTTATCGGTCCACACCGCACGGGGCAGGGTAGATTTATCCGGCCCGGTCGGTAGCCAATCTTTAAAGCGGCTTGCTATCGCGGAAGGCTTGACCAACTTCCGGCCGGCCGAAAAACAAAAAGAAGCCCTGGTTAAAATTGCCGGGTTGCCGGAAGGAATGGTGTACGTCGCTGTACACAACAATACAATCGTCGGGTACGTTACCTTCCACCGCCCTCACCGTTACAGCCGCTGGTCCAAACATCCGCGGATTTTAGAAATGGGCGCCATTGAGATCGCGCCGGAGTGGCGCCGGTTTAAAATCGCCCAAAGCCTGCTGGAACTGGCTTTCCGCAACCCGGTGCTGGAGGAGTACATTGTAATCACGACCGAATTTTACTGGCATTGGGATCTGGCCCTTACCCGGATGGACGTCTGGCAATATCAAAACATGCTGGCCCGGCTTTTCGGCGCCGTGGGGATGCAAAAAACCGCCACGGATGACCCCGCCATTCTGGAACACCCGGCAAACGTGCTGATGGTTAAGTTCGGGAAGCAGATCTCGACGGCGGACCGGAAGCTCTTTGCTGAACTGCAGTTTTTAAATCAGGGCAGCCTGTCTGCTTCGGCCGCCGCCGGACGGCAGTCAGCGGAGGCTGGGACTGGCCAGGGGAAAAGACAGCGTTAAAAGTAAGCGCGGCCGGAAAGCGCTGCCGGATCCTGCCGATTGCCGGGCGCCGGACAGCCGGCGGCCGGGGCAGCAGGCTAGCGCAGGCT
>DAISHP010000457.1:0-1912 GCA_036822475.1 Bacillota bacterium | reverse complement strand
CTCCCCTGAGGGAACCCTACGCAGTTTACCTGCAGGGCGGCTTATCCAAGGAATACGTGCGCATTGGTGTCATTAACGCGGCCAAGAACGTGCTGGAGGTAAAATAGAGAATCGCTGAACTAAGAGGGGTTTACTTTTCAGCATTGTTCAATTAAAGTGTAATAATGGGGTTTTCCAATCTGTGTTAAACTGTATAATGATGGCATAAAATGGAGGGTACCGTCATGCAATCCTTTGTTGACTGTGTTCACTGCTATCTCAAACAGGCAGTCACCTGTATGAGCATTGCCGGAATAGACGAGGACAGGCAGTATGGAATTTTATTTGATCTTATGGACGATATCAAAAGCATGGACCGCAAGAGGACACCGGCGGAAAATTCAACGGAAATTCTGCTAAAAGTATATAAACTGATAAATAGTGATGACCCTTTCAAAGAGGTTAAGAAAAAATCAAATCTCCTGGCCCTGGAATGGTACCCCCTATTGAAGGATTTCTTGAAAAGATCCCAAAACAGGCTCCATGATGCCCTGAAAATATCTGCTTCCGGCAATGTAATAGACCTGGGCATCAATAGAAGTTTCGATATAAATGCCAGTTTAAAGCATAGCCTGGATGCGGGCTTTTCAAAAGATGATTTCGGCATGTTTTTTAATAAGCTGGATAAAGAAGATGAGATAGTTATCGTGGGAGACAATGCCGGCGAAATAGTTTTCGACAAGCTGCTGGTAGAAGAACTGTCATTCATGGGGAAAAAGGTCACCTATATTGTTAAAGGCGGCCCCGTGTTAAATGACGCTACAATGGAAGACGCTATACAGGTAGGCATGGATAAAGCAGCGAGGGTTATAACCACAGGGTCGAACTATCTCGGTGTGCCCATGCAAAAGGTATCCGGAGAGGTTGGAAGGCTGCTGAAGGAATCAGGCCTGGTTATATCAAAAGGCCAGGCCAACTTCGAGTCCCTGGAGCATGAAGAGATGGCTGAAGGGCGGATTTTTTTCCTGCTAAAAATAAAATGTGAATGTGTCGCCAAAGTAGCAGGGGCAAATTTCGGCGACGTCGTATTTTTCACAAGGTGAAATCTGAAGATTCTACTTCACTTACCGCCGTTTCCCCGTCCCCGAGTAAACCGTAGGCGGCCTCCACCGGATACCCAAGGGGACCGGTTACCAAGCGGGTGGCAATCTTTCCGTTGGTGGCCGCCACCAGGGTGTCTACCAGACCTTCACCACCGTCGGAAAGGGGAACCTCAACAACCTCGGCTTCCGCAAAAACTCTTTTGATCCCGGATGCTATATGTTTGGCCACTGCCACGGCATCCAGGCTTTCCTTAAAAGAGTCGGGAGCTACGATAACTCTACGCATGTTTTCACCTCTTACAGGAAAAAGTATGCAGTTGCATAACCCCCGGGGAGATCAAGCAAATTTCGCAAATTTAGTAACCCAGGCGAGAATCAAGGCCAACAAAGAAACCCAGATCAGAAGAATAATAGCCCCTGCCACCCAGTTTTTCGGCTTCTCTTTCAATAGGCGTTCTGCCTTATCCCGGGATTCTTCCATCACGGGAGCGGGAATCATCTTTAGAGCCAGGGCTACTCCCAGGGGGATTAAAACCAGGTCGTCCAGGTATCCCAGTACGGGAATAAAATCCGGCACCAGGTCGATGGGGCTAAAGGCATAGGCCACCACACAGGCGATAAATACTTTTGCATACCAGGGAACCCGCTGGTCCCGATAGGCAAAGTACAGGGCATATACGTCTCTTTTTATCTTTTTTGCTTGTTGCTTCCATTGTCCCATTGTGGTCATATCTGGCAAAGGACACCTCCTTCTTTTATCGGCAGTATCGTTACCTGGGCGGAGGCTGCTTTCCTTTGTAGTACCGAATGGTTTGCAGTCCCAGGATGCA
>DAISHP010000456.1:0-1912 GCA_036822475.1 Bacillota bacterium | reverse complement strand
AATCTTGTTAATAACTTCCAAATACAAGGCATTTGTGAAGGAGAGGTTTCTGTTCCCTGAAAACGGTTTCCTGATGTTATTTTCTGGTGTTGCTGCGGATTTCACCTCTTTCGGCGGGTTAAATAGACCCACCTCCCGCGCAAAGTTGCGCTCCATCGAAACGTTATCGTTATCGCTCATTCAAGCGCCTCCTTTTTCACCCGGCAAATGCCGGGCTAAATTCAGCGCCCGTCGAGAATTGCCATGCTTTCACCTTCTTTTACAGCCCCAGCAGTATTCTTACCCTGTCTTCCACAGCCGCCATGGTGTTCTGGGAAACTTCGCCCAGCCGCGCCAGCAACCTTTCCGTGGAAACGGCCCGGATGTCTTCGCACTTTATAAAGCTCGTTTCTTTCACCCCGCCCTCCGGCGGGCTTATCTTCACGTGCAGGGGGATTTTTTTGTCCTTTGTGGTGACCGGGAGGACCACCGCGAGCCCCGCCGGGCCGGAGTTGAACAGGTCGACCGAAATCACCAGGGCGGGGCGCTTGCCTGCCTGCTCGTGCCCGCGGGCGGGGTTGAGGTCGACAAGCCAGACCTCCCCGCGCCTCGGCTTCGCCATCATTCGTCACCGTCCAGGCCGTCGCCTAAGGCCGCATCCCACTCTTTGCGCTCGGCGACCTCTTCTTCCCATTTGTCCCGGTTGCTCCTTAAGGCGGCGTAGGCTTCGTTGGCTCTTTCCAGCAGCCACTGCCTGCGGTACGCTTCGATGGCCCGGTCAAGGACGGCCTGCATCGTTTCGCCCATGCAGTCGGCTATTTCTTTTAATGTTTTCCATGAGTTTGGGCTTATTCTTACGCTTGCTGGCATTTTTAACACACTCCCTTTTTGTTTTTAGTTTACAACAATGTGTATCTATTTGTCAACAAAGGTGTTTACCTAAAATACTTGAACTTGATGTTTTAAACGTATGCGTTAGACATGCTTTTTCTGTGGTAATTCGTGAAAGGAGTCGGTTTCATGACAGCCGATGATGTACTGCGTACTATTCCGGACAAGCCTCTTCCTACGCGGTTTTGCAGCAGGCATTGGGCGGGAATCTTTCCCATTCTGCTCTCTTTTTAATCCTATAAAAAGGACGGGATGGTGACAGATATGGAAAACCGACTCCTTATCAGCCTGGTTCTTTTCTTTCTCCTTCCAGCGCTTATTTTAAGCGGCTGTCAGAAGAGTCGACCAGCTGCAGCGAAGGCGGAGATACCACTCGTCGTGTTGCAAGGAACCCCTGAAGGTCTGTTGGCCTTTCGGGCAACGTGGACGCCGGAAGCTGACACCCTCGAAGTAGATGCAAATCCTTCTTTTACCCTTAAGGGTGTGGTAGAAACGGATGTCCCGCCGCTTTACTGGAACGGTGGGTCACAAGTTTATCTCTTTGCAGAACAAGGAGGGAAAGCGGCGGTCACAAACCACGGTTCTACCCCGCAGGCTTTCGTGGTGCAACATACTGGGCTTCCGCCCGAGGCAGTGGAGTCAGTTTATTACGCCAGCGACGACCGCCAATATGTTGCTTACGGAGTAGGAAATAACCTGGGCATAGTGGAAATGGGACCAGACGGGGTGAAAAAGCAACTCTTTTCCACTCCGGAAGCAGTAGGCGAGGTGGTACCGCTCTTTCTGGCTAAGAGAGAAGACCGGTTGATGGTGCTGGCGGTGCTGAACAGGCCCACCGGGCCAGAAGAGCTCTTCCTGGTCAGGATAGATAATACCGGTAAAATGGTCTGGGTTCCGGTGACGAGAAAAGGCGACCCGCAATGTTCCTTTATCGCCGGTGCCGGGGTTAAGGCAGGCCTTTACGGTCAGCGCCTTTACCTGGACTCCCCCTGCGGAGAAGAGATTCAGAGTTTATCCCTGGATGAGGAAAAGCCGCGGCTGG
>DAISHP010000455.1:0-1912 GCA_036822475.1 Bacillota bacterium | reverse complement strand
GTTCGGCCCAGGAGATGTAAACCGGTGCCTCGTAGCCAGGAACCAGCCGCTTGTAGGAATTTACCGTCGGGCTGGTCACCGCCGCCAGGGCCCGGGCGTGCTTCAGCAGCCCGCCGATGTAGTAGCGCGCCGTCTTGCTTAAGCCCTGCGGGTCGTGGGGATCGTAAAAGGCGTTTTGCCCGTCCCGGAAAAGCGACTGGTGCATGTGCATCCCGCTGCCGTTAATCCCGAAAACCGGCTTGGGCATGAAGGTGGCATGCAGGCCGTGGCGCTGGGCGATGGTGCGCACCACAAATTTAAAGGTGATGATTTTATCGGCCACGTCCAGGGCGTCCGCATACTTAAAATCGATCTCGTGCTGGCCGGGCGCTACCTCGTGGTGCGAAGCCTCAATTTCAAAACCCATTTCCTCTAAAGTGAGGACCATGGAGCGCCGGGCGTTTTCGCCCAGGTCCACCGGGCTTAAATCAAAGTACCCGGCCTGATCGTGCGTGCGCAAAGTCGGCTTGCCCTCGCCGTCGGTGTAAAACAGGAAAAATTCACATTCCGGCCCCACATTCATGGTGAAGCCCATCCTGGCCGCCCGGGCCAGGACCCTTTTTAAGGCGTTGCGCGGGCAGCCGGCAAAAGGAGTCCCGTCCGGGTTATAGATATCGCAGATCAGCCTGGCCACTGCCCCGTCTCGGGGCCGCCAGGGAAAAACGGTAAAAGTATCGGGATCGGGGCGCAGGTACATATCCGATTCCTCAATCCGCACAAAACCGTGAATGGAAGAACCGTCAAACATAAGCTCCCCGTCCAGCGCCTTTTCCAGTTGCTCCACGGTGATGGCTACATTTTTCAAGACTCCCGCGATGTCGGTGAATTGCAGGCGGATGAATTTAACCCCCATCTCCCTGGCTTTCGCCAGAATCTCGTTTTTGTCCACGGACATGTTAACCACCTCTCAAATTTGGTCTGAAAAAACATAAAGGCGCCTTTCGATCAAGGAAAGAGGATTCTTTCCCCAAAGGCGCCGTTGCCTTGTTTTTTAACTGCCGGTACTCCTTTGTCCCGCTCGATTAAACTTTTTTACCTTATAGACTTTTGGATCGCTGTGCCTTTTTTGCTTTGCTCCCTCGAAAATAGGAATTAGGAGTTAGGGGTTAGGAATCAGGGGGGTAAATACTTTTACATATTTTCATAAGTTAAGTGCCATAAGTTAAGTGCCAAGCACTTAACTTATTAACTTATGTCCTCATTTTCATGATTAACGGCGAGAACGAATGTTCTCATGGGGAACTCCTCTGTGCCTTTGTCCCTTTGTGCCTCCGTCTCTTATACTTTCCCTTCACGTTTTCAGGCTCTGGGCCAGGATAATTGCTTCGGCCACCTGGCGCATCGAAAGGCGCTTGTTCATGCTTTGCTTCTGGATGCGCCGGAAGGCTTCCGCCTCGGAAAGGCCCAGGGTTTCCATTAAAATGCCCTTGGCGCGCTCCACCAGTTTACGGGTTTCCAGAGTCTCCCGCAGTTCCTTGATCTGTTTTTCCAGCTTGATAATCTCCTGATAATTGGCCAGGGAGATTTCGATCGCCGGCAAAAGGCTTGCCTCCTCAACAGGTTTGATCAACAGGGCGGCCACCCGGGCGTCCTTGGCTTTTTCCAGCAGCCCCGGAGTCTGGGCCGCGGCCAGCACAATCACCGGGGCCAATTTATCTTCGTGAACAATCCTGGCCACTTCCAGGCCGTCCATACCCGGTAATTCGGCGGCGATAATCAACAGATCCGGCTGCCGGCTCCTGATCAGTTTCAAGGCGCTTAAGCCATCGCCCGCCTCGCCGATCACCCAGTAGCCCGACCGGGTTAAGATCGCCTTGATGTTTTTCGCCAGGCAGCGTCGTTATCTACCAGAACTATCCGATTTTCCGCCATG
>DAISHP010000454.1:0-1915 GCA_036822475.1 Bacillota bacterium | reverse complement strand
TCTTAAAAAACTTTCTTTACCGCCTGACCTGCCCTGGCTCGTTAATTTGTTCCTCACCTTACCTTTTCTATCTGTCCGGAATGTTTTTTGCCTCCGGGACCGGCGCGCTGCCGGATTTAAATAACCGGCAGGCAGGAAATTATCGCCAAAAGCGGACAAAAAAATTTTTTAAGGGGTGGGTTTTCGGAAAAGGACAGTTATGTGTCCTTAAAGGTGTGTTAAAAAGTATGGAAAGAATACTTGCTGTCTCTCGGGGTAAATTACTGCTCTTGGGCCGGTCATTTCACGTTGGCGTCCCTCGCTAAAGAAAGATGCGCGGAAATGGAAGCGAGCCCTGATGAATACCGGTAGGTAAAGGGGAGGTTCGGCCGGCTATGCCCTACGCCAGGAACAGGGAGCATCCCGAGGCGATGCTCAAAGTGCTGCTCACCGTCATCGAAAAAACTCCTTCCGGCGGCGCCACCCTCGATGATTTAAAGGAGGCCTACCGGGAAGTGAAGGACCGGGAGCCTGCCGACAAAACCATCCACCGGCTGATCAGGCGGATTAACCTTCTTTTCGACCCCCTTGCTTACGACCGGGAAGAAGAAGAGCCGGAAGAGCGGGCGATCGCGGTCAGGAAAAGGGATGGCCGGGCGGTTTACGTCTTTACCCGCGACCTTCACGCCGGCCCGCGCCTCGATCCCGGCCTGGCGCTGCTGACAGCGTTAAGCCTTTACCCGCAGCAGCGGCACCTTCTGCCCGACCAGTTTGAAGTAATCATGAAGCTGGTCCTGGAGGGTATTTTGCAAAAAATGGCCGGCTGGTACCTGGTGCGGCGCGAAATCGAAAAATACGTCTACGTGTCCGGCTTGACGGTTAATTGAAATTTCATAGGAATTTTTTTAATTCCTGGTACCACGGACACAAGCGTGTCCCTCTTTCCTGCTATCCTGAGAGCAAAACAAGACAGGCAGGGAGGGAAAAGTTATGGGGAAGAAGCGTGTGGCGGTCGGATTCATGGTATGTTTGTGCGTTCTCGGGCTGGCGATGGCGGGCTGCGGAAGTGCATCAAAACGCACGGAGTCCCCGGCCGGCGGGAGCGTCACGGTGGAGAAGGAAAACCCGGGTGCCACGGTCCGTCCTCCGGGCGAGGTGGCAAAGGTGGACACCGGGAACGTCGCAGCGCAGGTCGAGGCGGAGAGAGCGAAAAAGGCCAGGACGCTGGAGGCTTACCTGGAAAGCGTGGGGCCGATCCTGGCCCAAATGCAGAGACTCGCCGGGGAGTGGGATGATTTACGACGGCAGTCGGCCACGGGCCAGATCAGCGATGTTGAGTTCGGCGTGCGCGTCCTTGAGTATTTCATGCCCAGGACCAACGCCCTGGCGGAAAGAGCGGAGACCCTTTCCGTAGGTATCGACAGGGAGTTTGCCGAGGTCCACGAAGAGCTGATCAAAGGGCTCAACCTGAACCTGCAGGCGTTTTCTGAAATAGTAGCGGCCATCGATAATGGGGATTATTCCAAAATCACCTCGGCCAACAGGCTCCTCTCCGAGGCCCGCGCTGCAGAGCGCCGCTACGTGCAGAGGCTGGAGGCTCTGGCCGCCGGGTACGGAATCCGGTTCCAGGGTCAACCCGGAACTTAATTGAGGGAAGACCGGGTCCTTGCAGTTCGGCCGTACGCGGTACCGGCGCAAGACGCGTCTCATCCGGGTCAACCGGCAACAATCAGGACGGGAGGGCGGCAGACATGGTCGGCAAGTTGCTAAGGGCTGCGGCGCGGGACGATTTTCTCGATTATCAACGGGGCAGACTCCAGGGCCAGAATGCCAAAAAGGAAACGGCAGCCGACTTCGCGCAGCGCAAAGGACACGGACACAGAGCCAGGATGCTTGACTGAACCCGGTACGATGAGGCACCTGACTGAGCGGGCGG
>DAISHP010000453.1:0-1928 GCA_036822475.1 Bacillota bacterium | reverse complement strand
GAGGGGGATCCATTGCCTGGTTTGGCTGGCCTTGACCAGAGTTTTGCCCGGGAAGTGCAAGAAAAAAGCGGTCAGTCCGGAGAGCTTTGCTACCAGTGCCAGAAATGCGCCGCCGGCTGCGCCATGGGGGAGTTTGCCGATTATACCCCCAACCAGATCCTGCGCCTGATTCAGTTCGGGGCCAGGGAGCGGGTCTTGCGCAGTTCGGCCATCTGGTTCTGTCTTTCCTGCGAAATTTGCTCTGCCCGCTGCCCGAACGACATCAAGATTGCCGAAGTAATGGACGTCCTAAGGGAAATGGCGCTGGCCGCAGGCGTTCCGCCGGGAGAAAAACACTCCCCGCTGTTTCACCAGATCTTTTTAAATTCCGTAAAAAACCGGGGCCGCGTGCACGAAACCTTCCTCATCGTCGAATATAAATTGAGAAGCAGGGACCTTTTTTCCGATCTTGATACGGGCTTCAAGATGCTGCAAAAAGGCAAGCTTCCCCTGCTGTCCCGGGGCGTCAAGAACAAAGCCGCCGTAAGAGAGATTTTTGAACGGACAAAAGGAAGTTGACCGCAAGGAGGTCAGGGATCTGGAACATATAGAGAAAGGCACTGATAGAGAAAGGCACTGAGGCACAGAGGCACAAAGGGACAAAGGCACGCAGGCGCAACGAAATAGAGGCGCAGAGAACGGAGGCATAAAGAAAGATGAAAGTTACAAAGGTACAAAGAGACAGAGGTACAAAGCAAAAGAGAAGCATAAAGGCACAGAGAGAAATAGGCGGGCAGGCAAATGGAAACATCCAGAAAGTTACACTGTGGAACAGGTTCTTTTCGGGCACGAGAAATAAACTCTTTATCCTTTGTGCCTAAACTTTTCAAGAGGGGGTATTACCCGTGAAGTTTAGTTACTACCCGGGCTGTTCCCTGGAGGTGACGGCCAAAGAATACGACCATTCGGCCCGGTCGGTCTGCCAACTGCTGGGCATCGAACTGGCGGAACTGCCGGATTGGTCCTGCTGCGGCGCTTCTTCCGCCCACAGCGTCAGCCGCAAGCTGGCCGTCGCCCTCCCCGCCCGCACCATCGCTCAGGCCCAGGAAGCGGGGAGCGACCTGGTCACCCCCTGCCCGGCCTGCTCCAACCGCCTGAAAAGAGCCGACTACGCCCTGCGCCACGACGCGCCGCTCCGCCGGGAAACGGAAGAGTTGCTGGGCTTTACTTACACCGGAACCGTCCGGATCTATTCCCTGCTGGAGGCGATTGTCAACTTTTTTGCCCCGCCGGAAATTGCCCGGCGGGTGAAAAAGCCCCTAAACGGGTTAAAGGTGGTTTGCTACTACGGCTGCCTGCTGGTGCGCCCCCCGGAAGTGGCGAACTTCGACCGGCCCGAAAACCCGGTCACCATGGACAATTTAATGGCCGCCCTGGGCGCCGAAGTGCAAAACTGGTCTTACAAAACGGAGTGCTGCGGGGCCCACCAGGGGATTGTCAACCGGGCCTACTCCGCGCACCTGGTGAACACTCTTTTGACCATGGCGGCGGAAGCCGGGGCGCAGGCGCTGGTGGTCAGCTGCCCGCTTTGCCAGGCCACCCTGGAAATGCGCCGGAACCCTGAACTGGCCCTGCCCTCCTTTTACTTTACCGAACTGCTCGAGCTGGCCCTGGGCGTTCCGGAAGAAAACATCTGGTTGAGCAAGCACCTCGTTGATCCCCGGCCGCTTTTGCGCCGGCTGGCGGCGGCCGGCTGATTGAGAGGTGGGAGGTGAGAAGTTGGAGGTGGGATTTTTGTGAGCTCACTTCCAACCTCTCACTTCTCAAATACCTCAAAGGCATAGAGGCACAAAGGGAGTTGTCTTTATACCTTTCTCCCCTATATTCTCTGTGGTTAAACCTATTTTCAAGGGAGTTCCCCATGGGAACATTCGTTCCCGACATTAATA
>DAISHP010000452.1:0-1938 GCA_036822475.1 Bacillota bacterium | reverse complement strand
AAACATTTTCTGGAAGGGTACCGCCACGTCGAAGGGGGCTGGCCGACCCTGCGCGGCCTGATCGAGGCCGGGTCGGACTCCATCGCCGCCCACCTGGTCATGGCCCTGGGGATTGCCGACCGGGAAACGGCAGACCTTTTCGGGATCGGCCCGGATGAGCTTGCGCCGGGACTGGCGGCGGTGCTGGTGTAGTTTGGGCGAAAGGGGCTGGGGTCGGAAAAGTCACCCAGCCCTCTGTATTATCCAGGGGTTGTTGTATCCAGGTTTTCAAGCAGACGACCCCCTCATTTCGCTTTAATAAAAGCTGATAGCTCTTGTTCCAAGTTTAACTAACACACTTTGCTGGTTTTAATATCTCTGAAATTTTCCAGAAGCAGCTTTAACAGCTTTAAAACTTTAGGATGACGAGGGGGTAAAAACAGCTGGCTTGCATTATAGGTTATTATAGTTTCTCTCCCGGTCTTGATTCCCTGAATAAAAATCCTATTATCTGATTATTTTTAATAGCCGATATCCATACCTTGTCACCAGGCTTAAAGTAACTTGTTAGATCAATTTTTTTTCCTGGTCTACCTACAATTTCAAAACCCACTTTTACCCAGGTATTCTCGCCTGTCTCGAACGTAACTGTCTTTCCTATAACATCTCCACCCTCTGATTTGATAGTGATTTTCTCAGGCTCAACTTCAACTACTTCACCATAACACTTTTCAATTTTCCGTTCTTTCTGCGGTTTTTCAATTATTAGTACGCTCATAGATTCTGGCTCCCATTTGACTTCATATCCAAAGGCTTCAGCTATCCACCTTGCTGGTAAGTAGGTACGCCCATCACGAACTACTGGGGTTACATCCATTTGCTTTGTCTCTCTTCCGATTTTATAAATATCAAGTATTTTACTGCCAATAACCAACTTTACAGCTGTACCTCCTAAGATTATGGTTACAGTTTTTTCATTCTCATTCCATTCGGTGCTAGCGCCCAGGGCATCGCCTAGATATCGCACAGGCACATAAGTCCTGCCGTTTTCGATAAAGGTTTTTGCATCCATTAGCTTTACCTGGCCATCTACAATATAACTTGCTTGGTCAACAACAAAGACGGCTTTGTGAGTTTGCGTGGCTAGGGCTGGGGCAAAAAAGACAAATAAAGCTAAAAAAATAAAAGTTAAAGGACCACCGAATGCGATAAAACTATACGTCCGGCAACAATAGCAGCTGGTACCTCGTGAGGAGTGCCTTCTGCCCACTAAGAGGAAAATTTTTTTAAGCATAAGTCTTCTCCTTTCCTCCTACTATTTGAGGAATATTTTGTTCTTTTAATTTTGACATTATTTCATTGAATCCTGCTGTCAAATTTTTTTAACCTTCATTCATTTAATGGCTTTGGTTAGGAATGTTACTGTTCACTAAAGAGGACGTTGCTCATTTTGGCGAAATCGCCAAAATGAGCAACGTCGCTCCAGAAAATGCCAGCGGGGGCTTTTGTCCTATACGTTTAACTTGTACAATTAAGGTGTCTTAACCGAAGAAAAACCGGTCCAAAAAACAACTTTTTAACCCGTTTGGGAGGTGCTAACGCGTGAAAATCACTTCGGTTAATTTTTTTGAAGCGTTTTTCTCCTGGCTCCGGGACAAAAAAGGGGCCTCCGACAAAACAGAAAGGGCGTACAGGTTCGGCCTGGAATGCTTTGCCCGTTGGTGGGACCAGACGCACGGGGAACCCTTCGCCCCTGCTGACGTGACCGGGATCGACCTGCGCGATTACCAGTCCTACCTGCAGAACATGAAGAGAAACCGGCGGGGGCAGCCTTTAAAACCGGCCACCGTTAACCTCTACCTGGAGGCCCTGCAGGCTTTCCTCAAATGGGCGCTTGAGGCGGGTCACGTTACCCGTTTGCCGAATTTCCCGAAGTCCGTCCGGGAGCAAAAAGGGCCG
>DAISHP010000451.1:0-1950 GCA_036822475.1 Bacillota bacterium | reverse complement strand
TTCCGGGACGAAGCCGGCAACTACACCCCGTTGAAACAAAAGGGGATTGACACGGGGATGGGCCTGGAGCGGGTGGCCTCCGTCCTGCAGAACGTGCCGACCAACTTCGATACCGATCTTTTCCGGGAGATTATGGATTACACCGCCGGGCTGGCCGGCGTCCGGTACGGCGTCGACCAGGGCACGGACCGCGCGTTGAAGGTGATCGCCGACCACGGCCGGGCCGTTACTTTTGCCGTGGCGGACGGCGCCCTGCCTGCCAACGAGGGGCGGGGGTACGTTTTAAGGCGCATTTTGCGCCGGGCCGTGCGTTTCGGGCGCAAGCTGGGGATTACGGAACCTTTCCTGCACCGGGTGGCGGAGGCGATCGTGAGGCAGATGAGCGACGCTTACCCTGAACTGGCGGCCAGCGCGGAACACGTTTACCGGGTCGTCCGGACCGAGGAATCCCGCTTTTTAGAGACGGTTGCCCAGGGGATGGAGATCCTGGAAAATATTTTCGCCCGGGCCGGTGAGGCCGGGCGGGCCGTGATCGAAGGCGCCGACGCCTTCCGTTTGTACGATACTTACGGTTTTCCCCTGGAACTGACCAAAGAAATCGCCGCCGAAAGGGGCTTTACGGTAGACGAAGCAGGATTTGCCGCGGCCATGGCGGAGCAGCGGGAGCGGGCGCGCAAATCCCGGCAGGAAATCGAATACCTTTCTGAGGATGCCGCTTTTTACCAGACTATCCGGGAACAGTTTGGCGAGACAAAGTTTGTCGGCTACACTGACCTGGAGGCAAAGGGCCGGATCCTTTTCTTAAGCAAGGGCGGTCGGCGGGTAAAAGAGGCGGCGGCCGGGGAGAATGTGGAATTTATCTGTGATGTTACCCCCTGCTACGCCGAGTCCGGCGGGCAGGTGGCCGACCGCGCCCACGGACAAACCCGGGAAGCCGAAGTGACGGTAGAGAACGTTGTTAAGCCCGTGGAAGGGATTTACCTGCATAGCGGCAAAGTGGAAAGCGGCGTGCTCCGGGAAAATGACGAGGTTTTGCTGCGGGTGGACGCCGGGCGGAGGCGGTCCACTGCCCGCAACCACTCCGCCACGCATCTTTTGCACAAGGCTTTAAAAGAGGTTCTGGGGGGGCACGTCAACCAGGCCGGTTCGCTGGTGGAGCCGGGGCGCCTGCGTTTTGATTTTACCCACCTGGGCGCCGTTTCGCCGGAAGAATTGCGCCGGGTGGAGCAACTGGTTAACGATGTTGTGTTGGCTAACCTGCCCGTGGAAACATTTTTCACCTCGCTGGAAGAGGCCCGGCAAATGGGCGCGGCCGCCCTGTTTGAAGAAAAATACGCACAGACGGTGCGCGTGGTCAAAATGGGCAATTTCAGCCTGGAGCTTTGCGGCGGCACCCACGTCCGGTCAACGGGCGAGATCGGCCTGTTTAAACTGACGGGCGAGAGCAGCATCGGGACCGGCCTGCGCCGCGTGGAAGCGGTCACCGGTCAGGGGGCGCTGGCCTTTGTCAACGCCCTGGAGGATCAGCTTACCGAAATCAGCTCCCTGTTCAAAACGAATCCGGCGGAGCTGATCCCGCGGGCGGAAAGCCTGCTGGGCCAGATCAGGGAGCTGGAACGGGAAAACGAGAGCCTGCGCGCCCGCCTGAACCGTTACGAAGTGCAGTTCCTGCTCAACCAGGTCAGGGACTTGAACGGCATTAAATTTCTGGCTGCCCGCACGGAAGCTTCCGACATGGACGGCTTAAGGGCGATGGTCGATTTATTGCGGGAGCAGATCCGCTCCGGGGTAATCGTTTTGGGCAGCAGGGTGAACGACCGGGTCAATCTGGTGGCGGCGGTAACCAGGGACCTGCTTCCGCAGGGGCTGCACGCGGGGAAATTGATCAAAGAGATTGCCGCCGTAGTAGGCGGGGGCGGCGGGGGCAGGCCGGAAATGGCCCAGGCCGGG
>DAISHP010000450.1:0-1952 GCA_036822475.1 Bacillota bacterium | reverse complement strand
TGTAGTGCCTTTTTTGCCCCTTTACGCCCGGGAGCTGGGGGCGAGTTATTTTGAAGTGGGGATGCTGTTCACTGCCCTGCAGCTTACCCGCGGGCTGGCGGGGCTGCCCCTGGGGCCGCTGGCCGACCGATACGGGCGGAAACGCTTCGCCTGTGCCGGCTTTGCTTTGTTATCCTGCACGCCCGTGACCTATGCGCTGGCCGCTCACCCCTGGACCCTCATCGGCTTCCGGTGCCTGCAGGGGATTGCCGAGGCCCTGCAGTTCACTATCGGCACTGCTTACGTGGCGGAAATTGCCAAAAAGAAGGGCCAGGCCATCGGCGCTTTCCAATCCCTGGCCAATCTGGGTTTTGCCCTTTCCCCTCTGCCCGCCGGCCTGCTCATTGCTTCCCTGGGCACAAAAAAGGTTTTCTTCCTCGGGGCGGCGGTGATGCTGGCGGGGTTTTTGGTCGCGCTGCCGGCGGAAAGGGACGCCCCGACCGGCCCAAAAAGCGTTTCCTGGCGTGTCTTACGCAATCCCGCGATTTACCTGCTTTCCCTTTTAGCCGTCTTTCCCGCCTTGACGACGGGATTTAACATCGCTTTTCTGCCGGTGTTCTTTTACGAACTGGTTCCCTCGGAAGCCGTGGTCGGGTACGTGACCACTACTTATTTCTTCAGTGCCGCCCTCGCCATGTTCTTTGCCGGCCGCCTGGCCGACGCCAGGGGACGCTGGCCGGTGGCGCTGGCCGGTTTTCTCGGCAGCGGAGCAGCTTTTCTGGCTATTTTTCTCGCCCCCGGCGTTTTCTGGGCGGGCGCAGCCGTTTTTCTGCTTGGTCTTGCCGGGGCGCTGGCTTCCGTTCCGATCACGGCCAGGCTGGCCGACGTTTCTGCGGGAGAAACCGCCGGCAGCCTGGGTGTTTTAACGATCTTCCGCCTGGTTGCCTTAGCGGCCGGCGGTTCTCTCGGCGGGGTACTCGCCCAGTTCACCGGCTTAAAGGCCGTCTTTTTGCTTTGCGCCGGGGTGATGTTCGGCGGGGGCATGGCCACAATCTTCCTGGCGCGCAGGCTCTGACTATTTTTCCCTGCCCGCGCAAACGGGGCAATGCGGCCTGCCGTTGATTGCCACGATGCTAAAAGCGGCGACCACTTCGCCGCAGCGGGCGCACCTGCTGTAAGCGTGCCGGGAAAATGGCTGCGGGCGCCTGATGGAAACTACTTTTTGGGTAAATAAAGATTCTTCGGGAAGATTTAAGATGTCTTTGACGGCCTGGCTGATTGCCCGGTGGTAGAGGGAAACTTCCTCCGGAGCGGCCTTGCCCGCGCATAGCCTGGCCGCAATGGGCTGATAAGGGCTCAAGTCAATCAGCGGGTTAATCAGGGAAATCCGCAGCGCCTCGTGGAGAACCTGCTCCTTGTTGTACCGGGCGAAGTAATAAACGTGCTTGCCCGTTTCGAAGGCGTAAAAGCTCTGGTTGCCAAAGGTGCACCCCGTCAGGTACTGCAGGGCGTCAATCGCCGAGGAAAGGTTTTCCGCCACCACGAAAAATTCGGGCGCGTTCCGGCGGTGGAGATTTAAGCTTGCGCGGGCGATTAAACCGGCCCGGTAGCCAACGGCCAGTTCCGGGCAAAGGTGGCCGTGGTAGTTCGCGATGGCGGCCAGTTCGAGAGGGACGAACATGTTTTCCGGGCCGGGGATAATCCCGGCCAGTTTCTCGACAAAAACGGGGTCCAGGGGAGCGGGCGCCGGTCCGGCCTCCCGGTTTATATTTTGAAACACCTCTTTCAATTCCATGTTTACCCTGTACTGGAGCACCCATTTGCTCTGGCAGACCGCTTCCTCGTTTTCCCTGACCAGGACCAGTTTAAATACTCCGCCGTCAGTCAGCACCAGATAACTGATCTGCCCGGCCGGCTCCTTCTTTGTTTGCAGGAGCTGGGGGACCTCGTAATGCTTTTTTCGCCACGCAAAC
>DAISHP010000449.1:0-1959 GCA_036822475.1 Bacillota bacterium | reverse complement strand
CAACCCCCGCGCGCCGTACTGAGACATTCCCAATCCATGGCCCCAGCCGTTGCCGCAAAAAGTTACCTTCACCAGCTTCTGTTGCCCGTCGTACTCCTTTTGCATGGTAAAAAATGCACTTTTCAGCCCCAGGACTGTCCGGACCCGGTCCGCATTGGAAATTTCCTTCGCCACAGGCTTCCCCTCTCTATCTAATCCTGTAACGGCCAGCCGCTTGACCCTTTTTCCCGTGGCGGTGCGCTCCAGTTCAGTCAAATCAAAGACGTCCTGAAATTCATATTCCTTGCTCTTTAACTGTTCAATCAGTTGATCCTTTGTATAAACAACCTGCCAGTTGTAATGCCTGTCGTTGCGATCCTCGGGGTCGGGCCTGGCCCGGATGTAAGCCAGCCGCTCCTTCCACACGTCTTCGCTGTTCTCGGTGTAACCGCCGCTGCTGCTGTGAAAAAGGGCATTCACGGGGAGGCCGTGATAGGTCAGCACCACCCCCCGCGTTTCTTGAACAGCTTTGGTGGTCGCCGGGTTTTCCCCGTCGTAACCTTTATACACCTGGCTGCTCTGGGTAGCCAGCAGATCAAATCCGTATTTCTCGTAAGTGCCCAGCTGCGCCAGGGCGTAGCTGCGGGCTGCCACCGCCTGCGCCTTGAGCGCTTCCGCCGGCCAGGAGGCGGGCATTTCCGCCGGCACCACGCCATATAAATATTCCTCCAGGGGTAATTCGTTAATGACGGTAAGACCCTCTCCGGCGGTGCGGATTTCCAGGCTGCCGCGGTAGCGCCGGACGCCTTCTTCATTATAGAGGGTGATCAAGTTGGGGCCGCGGGCGGGAAGCAACGGCGCCAGCCCCCGGGCACTTAAAACGTACAGGCCGGATAAATCGCTGTCCGCCGGGGAAGTACCCCCTCCCGCCCCTAAAATGATCGTCTCTTTACCGGGACTGAGGTTTCGCAACTCCCCGCTCCCCGCCAGGACGGCCACCCTGGATAATCCTGACCGCACCTGCAAAGGGCCGGTGAGGCTTTGGAAAAACCGGCCGTTTTGGAAAAGGGAGATCCGGCCTGAATCGGCCCTGGCCTGCCACCGCTCCCCTGGCTTTAAAGACACAAGCACTTTTTGATCAGATACGCTGATTAACTCGTAATCTCCGGCAATCGAAAATTCCACCTGCGCCGCCTGCTGGGCAAGCCCCACCCGGACCGTTCCCGGTACCAAGGTTGCTTCTTCTTCGAAAGCCTCCGCCCCCCGGCAAACAAAAAAGAACAACAAAACAACAAGAAAACCTGTTTTGCCCGGCCGGAACATTTCAGCCGTCAACCCCCCGGTTGTTCGTCAAAAGAGACAGGTACCTGCTCCTGGGGTTTTTGTTTTTGAGTTTTTGAGGCCTGTCAATGTCTATTTTTTCGACGCAAACCGGGGTTTTCCTTCCAGTTTTACCTCCTAAATAACAAATTTAAGATAATTGTCAGTAAGATGCTCAGCAAAATGGAGGTAACAATAGGGAAATAAAAGGTAAAGTTCCCTCTCTGCACGAAAATATCTCCCGGCAGCCGGCCTAAATTAAAAATTTTTCCCGAAACAATCATCAGGCCGCCGAAAATGACCAGAAATACACCCATCAGTAAAATTATTTTTCCGAAGGATTCCCAGGGAGCGCTCATCAAACCAACTCCTTCTCAGAAAATAGGGGTTAGGGGTTAGGGAATAGAGGTAAATACTTTTATATAATTTCATTACTTTATGGAGTGAACGTACGTTCTCATGAGAAACTCCCTCGAAAATAAAGGCACAGAGGCAACAGGCACAAAGGCACAAAGGAAAATATGCCTGCCTTAGAACTCATTTTCATTATAACTAATGTTCTCATGGGCAACTCCCTCGAAAATAGGAATTAGGAATTAGGGTTAGGAATTAGGGATAAATACTTTTAGATATTTTCATTACTTTATGGCGAGAACGAAC
>DAISHP010000448.1:0-1964 GCA_036822475.1 Bacillota bacterium | reverse complement strand
CAGGATGCCGGCCATTACTTCGGAATCGTGTTCGTTCATCTGGCAGCCGTAGGTCAAAATGAGGTATTTCTGCCGTTCCCCTTCCTGTTCCTTTTCCTGTTTTTGCTTTTGGGCTCGTTCGGTTTCCCGATCCTGCTCCTGACGCTCCCTCACCATCTCACCTCTTTGCAGCCGGCGGCACGCTTTTTGCCTTTGCCTTTTTCTCGCCGTCCCTTTTATTATACTCCCCAGTCCGGTTCAGAACAAGAAAAGCTGAACAAAACAAAAACCCCATCGGCCCGCTGAATTTTCAAACAGGCCTCGGGGAGAGAGCAATTTTCGGAAATAGATACCCTTGCTGCAAATCCAGCACCAGCAGAGGATGAAAATTAGCGAAGGTTATTTTCAGGGCAAAAGCAGCAAGGTACAGAGGCACATAGGCCCAGAGGCGCAAAGAAACAACGAGGTGACCAGGGAATTGAATACTTTACTTTGTGCCTCTGTGCCTGTTGCCTTTGTGCCTGATCTTTCAGGATAGTTGAAATCATCATTTTGAGCCGGACATATCGAAGGTACTAACAAATTAATTCACAGAACCTTTTCCAGGTTTAAGAGCAGCCACAAACTATTTTCCTTTTTCACTACCCCGTTTAGATAATCCACGTCGTCGCCCACCACGGACGGCGGCTCCACCTCGTTTTCCGTGAAGCGCCCCACTTCCATTACGTTATCAACGATGATACCTACTTTTTGACCCTTCGACTCCACCACGATGATGCGGGTGGCGTCGTCATACCCGCTGACCGGCAAATTCAGGCGCTTGTTCATGTTGATTACCGGGATGATGTTTCCCCTGAGATTGATAATTCCTTCCACGTAAGGCCTGGTGTTTGGTACGCGGGTGATGGCGGTCATTTTGACGATTTCCTGGATCTGGTAAATGGGCAGGGCGTACTGCTGGTCGTTTAACTGGAAGATGACCAGTTGTCCTTCCTGGTTCACGGTCTTTTTAACCCCCTTATTCGCCTGGCGTTCGCTCGTCCGCCGCTGCTTAGTACAGCTCCATATAATTAAGTATTCATTTTAATCGCAGCACCATCATATAGAGAACGTATGCTAGTATGGGGGTCCGGTAGATATTTGGATCTTCATTTCTATGGCGATGTACTTAGCCTGCCGCTTTTCTGCCTCGCTCCGCTGCTTTCGGAACGAACCCGGCAGCGCTGCAAAATGCAATTCGGCCGCACTTCACTACAGTTTTCTGCCCAGGTGGGCGGCCATTTTGCGCAGGTCCGCCATCATGGCGGCAAAGTTGGCCGGGGTCAGCGACTGGGGACCGTCGCACAAAGCTTCCTGCGGGTTGGGGTGAACTTCTACGAGCAGCCCGTCCGCTCCGGCGGCCAGGGCGGCCCGGGCCATCGCCGGAACGTAGCGCCATTTTCCGATGGCGTGGCTGGGATCGACCACCACCGGCAGGTGGCTTAAGTGTTTCACCACCGGAACGGCGCAGAGGTCCAGGGTGTTGCGCGTATAGGTTTCAAAACTCCGGATGCCCCTTTCGCACAGGATTACCTGGTGGTTTCCCCCCGCCATGATGTACTCGGCAGCCATCAACCACTCTTCGATGGTGGCGGAAAGCCCCCGCTTCAAAAGAACCGGCTTGTTCACTGCGGCGACCTCTTTGAGCAGGTTGAAATTCTGCATGTTGCGCGTGCCGATCTGCAAAATGTCGGCATATTCGGCCACCAAAGAAACGGCCCGGGTGTCCATGACCTCGGTTACAATGTACAGACCGGTAGCCGCACGGGCCTCAGCAAGGAGCTCGAGCCCTTCTTTTTCCAATCCCTGGAAGGAGTAGGGGGAAGTGCGCGGTTTATACGCGCCCCCGCGTAAAATGGTCGCCCCCGCTTCTTTTACCTGGCGCGCTGCCTCCAGCAGCTGCTCGCGGCTTTCCACCGCGCAGGGTCCGGCCATGATGTGGATTA
>DAISHP010000447.1:0-1965 GCA_036822475.1 Bacillota bacterium | reverse complement strand
GGCTGCTTTATTGCCGTTAATTATCGCCATCGCTTTCTCCCTCCTCTCTGGCTCGGGCCTCCGTTTTTTCAGTTATTTCTGGCGGCGTAGGCTCTTTTATTGGCATCGGGTCGTTTTGCCGGTAATCCCCAAAACCAATCATTCTAAACAAATGATAGTACCGGAGCGCACTGTCCACAGCCTGCCATTTAGTAACCACATGATAATCCGGCCGGACGTCAACGTAGGGATTTTTAGACCGGGCAGATAAAGGCAAACCGACCACAATTGGAGAATTAGGGCAATATCCCAGCTTCTGACCGGCCATCCCCACACTCATCATCGGCCGGCAGTCAACCAGTAACTTATACGCCAGATATACCGCCGAGGCAACAGCTATACCTAAAGATTGGGTGCGGTGTACACACAACGGGCCGTTGATCAAGGTATTCCGCCTGCTCTCCAGTAAATCGATCCTTCCCGACCTTATAGTCCTTTTGTCGTAAACCCAGCAACGCGGTACACCGCCGCACAATCCGCAGGGAACGTCCATCGGATCCTTTGCCGCCCGGTAACTCCCTACAAAAACTACCGCGTCCGTTTCTTCTCGAATCATCGCTGCTTCGTTCTTAAACACATTTTTCCATACCTTATTCCGGGGATTGGCAAAAGCAAGCTCCTCCATTTTTCTGGCAATTTGCTCCATTTCCCGGCGACCATAGACAAGGTGGGTTTCCAGTGTCCCCATCCCGCCGGGGACCGGTGAGGTGAAAATCGCATTCATCATCAACCGGGCCACCAAAACCACATTTTCCGCCCGTGCCTCGTACTCAGGGCTAAAAGGTGGCCACTCGTGCATATAAACTTCGGGCATTCAATTTCCCCCCTTCATAATTTTAAGAAATATCATTATCATAACCTTATTTGTTGATCTTAATATCTAATGAATTAACTAATCTTTTTGGTAATAACCGATACCTTTTCAGGTTACCACCAAACCACCCCCTTTCTGTTCGATTTGGCCGGCAATTTTCGTTCAACCCTTGAAATATACTGCTATTTTTTTCCTGGTTTTCTTTCGGCACGGAAAAACCAGGGAAAGACATAACCAGGAAAAACAGATTCTTTTTTTCCTGTCGTTGGAAAGCAGGAGGAATGCTTTCAGAAAACTGCCGGGCATTAACCATATCACTTTTCACCGGGCTTCAGCCGGGAAGTCGCAGTATTTCGCCCGGTCCTGGCCACCAGTTCTCTATTCAAACCACCCAAAACTACATTACCATTATATGTTAATCACATTCTTATAACCTACCCAATGTTATAATACCTCTAAAAAAACAGGGTGTCAAGTATTTTTAAAAATAATTTTAGTATAATTAACTGTATCAAATATATTATATTTTCCCTTAATGTTTCCTTAAATACTTAAGTAAAGTGAGGCCCGGCACAAAGCAGAATCAAGGATAAGGGTGAGGGCAGTGCAGACTTTGAAAGGGCGGGCTGTTTCCTATCTTTTCTTTCTATACTATATACTGGTAGTCCAACTCGAAAAAAATTTCAATGCGTTGGAAAATGCTCGCCCGGCAGACTATCGAACGCCAGGCTAGCTTGCCGGGAGAGAACTTTTAGCGCCGCTGGACGATCGGGATCTGACTCCCTTTACCGAAACAAATTGTCGTGATTTACTGAAGGCGGTTGACGATCGCTGCCAGGTCTGCACCACCATCGTGGCCGGTCAACTCCCTGGAACACCGGCACGGGTTGTTCTATAAACTTTTTTATGTGGTTTCGGACCGGGCGATTGGTTAGTTCTTGCCTTGCTGCCTGTTCTACGGCGGGCTTGATAAAACTCCGGATGCACCCGGCGAAACCGCCGACAAAATTTCTTGCCCCCATTTTCCCAGTGCTGACGCATGAATTCATGGCCCGGCACTTTATCTAATGTTGCAAGGCTTAAATCAAAATTTTCAGCGCACAAATTATATG
>DAISHP010000446.1:0-1969 GCA_036822475.1 Bacillota bacterium | reverse complement strand
TGGAAGTTGCTTTCCCAACAGAGGCGAAGACTCAGGGGGGACGGTACGGTGAAGCAGTGTCATAAAAATATCTTCAAGGCTCTCGAACTGGCCCGCCGGCTTTTAATCCTGGCCGACCAGGGCGACGCAGCCAGGACGGACGTAGGCTGCGGCGTTCTTTACGGAGTAATCCGGGACTGCGCCTACAAAATCCGCCGGCAGGCCGAGCAGGAACTGGCTGAGCACAAGGCAATGGGGATCTGGCCGGAAGACAAGAACGGCAAGAAAAAAGATGCGAATTCCGTCTCCGGTCGTCGGATTTCAGACTCAGAAGCGTAGAACGAACAAGTACGTATTCTGAAGGTAGTCTGCCGACGCCCGACACCTGAGAGCCGGCTGATGATCTTGACCGGCAGGCCGGTCCCGGGAGATAACTGCCGGGAGGTGATTGGAAATGTTTAACAAGTGTCCGGGTTCCCTGGGCAACACGCCTACGCTGAAGGTAAAAAAGTGCCCGGAATGCGGCGCAGACGTAGAGGTTTTTTCCAATGACGTCCAGGTCCGGTGCGACCGGTGCGGGTTCACCGTCTATAACGATCTGGAGTCCTGCATCCAGTGGTGCAAATACGCCAAAGAATGCGTCGGCGAAGAGCTTTACAAAAAGTTCAAAAAGCTCAGGGTTGCCTTTATCGGCGTGGAAAACGCCGGGCGGAGCGTCCTGGCCGAAGCCCTGGCCAGAGAGCTGAACGGCCACCCGAATCTGGTTTTTCTTAGTGCAGGTACGGATCCAGCGCCGGCAATCGATCCGGGGGTGCTGGCCGTTCTGCAGGAAGAAAACATTTCCTGGAAAGGCCGGCCGAAAAGCATCGCCAAATTGGGACCGGTGGATGTTTTGGTGGCGGTGGGTCCGGAGGTTGTTCTTCCCGAGCTGCCGGAGCAGGCAAAGATCGTGCGGTGGAATCTGCCCGCCCCGAAAGGAAAGGAAATGGCAGAATACCGGAAAACGGCGGAGAAAATCAAAGAAAAAATCAAAGAACTGGTTCAGGAGGTTGTCTAAAATGCCGAAGATAAAAAGAAGGATTATTGAAATCGATGAAGAAAAATGTAATGGGTGCGGTTCTTGCCTGCCCGCCTGCCCGGAAGGGGCACTGCAAATTATTGACGGAAAAGCGAAGCTGGTGAAGGAGGGTTACTGCGATGGTTTAGGAGCCTGCCTCGGTGAATGTCCCCAGGGTGCGCTGCGGATTGAAGAAAAGGAAGCGGACCCCTACGACACGGAGGGGGTGATTGCTCATCTCCAAGAGCAGTCGCCGGAACTGCTCGCGAAGCACCTGCGGCACCTGGCGCAGCACGCCGGGGAACTTTCCGGCGGGCACGTCCACCGGGGAACGGTCTCCTGTCCTTCGGAAGCGGTGCTGCAGTGGGAAAAGGAAGGCCCGGCCGAAAAACCGGCCGAAACCGGCAAAAGTCACTCCGAACTTCGCCAGTGGCCGATTCAGCTTCACCTGGTTCCGCCGTTTGCTCCATATTTTCAAAATTCAGACTTTATTCTGGTAGCCGATTGCGTGCCTTTTGCCTACGCCAACTTTCACCAGGATTTTTTAAAGGGGAAGGCAATTGCCATCGGCTGTCCGAAACTGGACGACGCCGGCGCCTGCCAGCAGAAAGTGGAGCAGATCCTGGCGAACGCTAATTTAAAAAGCTTAACCATCATCCGCATGGAAGTTCCCTGTTGCTACGGCCTGGTGCACCTGGCCCAGGAAGCTTTGCGCAAAAGCGAAAAAGAGGTTCCTTTGCAAACGGTCACGATTGGAATCAAGGGCGACATCCTGGAATGAAAAAGTTTATGAACTTCAGCGCAGAAAAACAGGGTTAATTTATCCGGGAAGCGGCGCCCGTCAAGGAGGGGGATCCATTGCCTGGTTTGGCTGGCCTTGACCAGAGTTTTGCCCGGGAAATAAAAGAAAAGAGCGGCCAGTCCGTAGAGCTT
>DAISHP010000445.1:0-1973 GCA_036822475.1 Bacillota bacterium | reverse complement strand
CGCCGTCCGCCACACCATAAAACCAGGTGGACTCAAAGGCGGCCAGCACGCCGATCAAGAGATCGTCGCGGAAGTGGTAGCCGCTACCTTGTGCGAGATGTACGGCTTCAAAGGGTACATCTGGCATGGGTGGCAATACGTCAAGGCGTATGCCGGGCAGGACGAGCAGAAGGCTTTAAAGGCCATAATGGGCGTCCTTTCCGACGTGGAGAAAGTGCTGGCGGTAATCATAGATACAGCGGAAAAGAGTGAAAAGAAAGTAGCGTAAGAGAGGCCGGGTTTCTCCTACCTCTCTCTTTGTGCGAAGAAAGGGTGATTTTGGTGAGTGAAACCGCTGGAAAAGCAGCATCTTCCTGGGGTATAATATCGCCAGGGGTGATTATCGCTATGCTCAATCAAATTATTCAAGACGCTGAAAAAATCCTCGGTGTACCGGCTGAAGTTATATTCAGGGAAGGGTTAAAAAAGTTCCTGCTTTCCAAGATGGAGGAAAACAATAAAATTATTCATGGCTTGAAGAAAAAATACGCTGCTCAGGGATATGCGGAACTTGAGGAAAAAATCAAGATGGGTAAAATCCCTGAACATCCAACCTGGGAAGATGTCATCCTGTGGGAAGAATTGACCAGACACACCGATAAGTTGCGGGATTTAGTCGCCCTGCTTGAGGCGGGTGGTGCGGTTGCCTCTTGATTTAAGCAGGATAAAAGCACAATACGGGGATATTGTTGCAGATATTGAAATTATGGGAATAGGTACGGCCCGAAAAACCAGGGTAGTAATCAAAGACGGAAGCTACCTGGACATCTGGTTTTCCGAATCGGGCCGCTATTCTTTTCACTGGGAACGACAACACATAGATGGTATGGTGTTTCGGTTTGACAATGCGCCCCATCACCCTACAGTTAGAACTTTTCCTGATCACCTGCACGACGGAAGCGAAGATAAAGTCATCGAATCCTGGATAAGCCCGCAGCCTGACTACGCGGTATTCCAGGTGATGGACTTCATTAAAGTAAAGTTATCGGCAAAATAACGGCAATTTATCGGCAATACCTGGAGAGAGGCCGGAGATCTGCAAAAGTCTTTCGGCCTTTTCGTTTTTTTAAAGAAATTTCAGGAAAGGAGAGAGATCCTATGCTTTTGTCCAACAGACGCTGCCGGGACTGCCGCTGGTGGAGGGTGCGCACCGGGTGCGTTCACCCGGAACTGACGGCGTTTTACCGGTGTCAGGCAATCATACCGAGAAAATACGAAATCTACCGGTTCACCAAATGCCGTAAGTATGAGGAGGGGAGATAAAATGCAGCTCGACCACGTTTTTGACGTTGGTCGGGACGGAAGTATTTATCAGGTGATTCCTGCGAAAGAGTTCCTCAAGGTCCGCGTGTGGGCTTTATGGTAGGGGCTGGGCTGCAGCGGGTCTTAATGCGGTACTTCTGCGTGCTGCAAGGAACCCCTGAGGGTCTGTTAGCTTTTTGGGCAATATGGATGCCGGAATTACCCAGGCCGACCCAACAGAGGGCGTAAAAAGGCTTCCTGAACAAAAGCAGCCCCCGAAGTGGTTATCCCGGAAGGAGCTGGGCGCTTTAATCCGGGCGGTCCAGAAGCACGGGAGCAAAAAGGAGCAGGCCCTGGTCATGCTTCTCCTGCATACCGGCCTGCGGGTTTCGGAGGCGGTATCCCTGAGGGTGCAGGACGTGGTTATCCGGGAGCGCTCCGGCCACGTGGCGGTGCGCCAGGGCAAGGGTGGCAAGTACCGGGAAGTGCTTCTGAACGCGACGGCAAGGCGTATTTTGGGAGAGTACCTGGCGACTCTTCAAGGCGATTGGCTTTTCCCCGGCAAAAACGGCGGCCACCTGACGGCCCGGGCGGCGCAGAAGGCCCTGGAGAAGTACGGGCGGCTGGCCGGGGTGGAGGTCACCCCGCACCGGCTGCGGCACACCTTCTGCAAGATGCTGGTGGACGCAGGG
>DAISHP010000444.1:0-1974 GCA_036822475.1 Bacillota bacterium | reverse complement strand
CGGCTTGGACCAGCACCCGTCCATTACCCAGGAAGAAAGAGAGCGGTTATTAAACTTCATTTCTATCGCCAGAAAAGAGTATGACGAAATGGCCAAAAAAGAGGTACAGAAAGCCTTTGTTTATTCCTTTGAAGAGTCGGCCAAGGTATTGTTCAACAACTATTTGGATAACGTGGAGGCCTATTGTAACGGCGTTAAGGTAAGGGACCCCATCACCGACGAGGAAATGGATCCGGACGAGAAACTGATGCGGTCCATCGAAGAGCAGATCGGTATTTCGGAAAATGCCAAGAAAGCCTTCAGAGAAGAAATCTTGATTCGTTTATCCAGTTATGCCAGAAAGAATAAAAAGTTTAACTACAACAGCCACGAAAGACTGCGTGAAGCCATTGAGAAGAAATTGTTTGCCGACCTGAAAGATGTGGTGAAAATTACCACTTCCAGCAAGACTCCGGACGGGGAGCAGCTCAAGAGAATCAATGAAGTCAGTGCCCGCCTCATTGCGGAACACGGCTATTGCCCTGTCTGTGCCAATGAACTGTTAAAATACGTAGGTAGTTTGTTGAGTCGCTAGGAGTGATGGTTGTGACGTATAATTTTATTATTTCCCGGGAGGACTGGTCACTTCACCGTAAAGGTGAGGTTGACCAGCACCGTCACCGCGAAAAAGTCCGGGAAGCCATTAAAAAGAATTTGGCGGACATCGTCAGCGAAGAGGGCATTATCTTGTCGGACGGGCGCCGTGTGGTGAAAATACCAATTCGTTCCCTGGAGCAATACCGCTTTCGCTATGACAGCCGCAAACAAAAACACGCGGGACAGGGTGACGGCAAAAGCAAAGTGGGCGATATCATCGGCAGTGATCCCCAGCAGGCTCCCGGCAAGGGTCCCGGGGCAGGAGAAGAACCCGGCCTCGACTATTACGAAGCCGATGTCACTATCGACGAAATTGAACGAATTATCTTTGAAGATTTAAGCCTGCCCAATCTGGAGGAAAAAAAGAATAAAAAATTGGCTTCCGAGTCCGTGGAATTTAAAGATGTCCGGAAGTACGGCATCCAGAGCAACATCGACCGTAAACGGACCATTCTGGAGGTCCTGAAACGAAATGCCTTAAAGGGTGATCCCGGTCTCCACGGCATCACGCCGGAAGATTTGCGCTACAAAACCTGGGAGGTGGTGCCCAAGTATGAGTCCAGCGCTGTGGTACTGGCCATGATGGACACCTCCGGTTCCATGGGCCCCTTTGAAAAGTATATCGCCAGGAGTTTTTTTTTCTGGATGGTCCGGTTTCTGCGCACCAAATATCAAAACGTTGAGATTGTTTTTTTAGCCCACCATACCGAGGCCAAAGAAGTGACCGAAGAAGAGTTTTTTACCAAGGGAGAAAGCGGGGGCACCCGGTGTTCCTCGGTCTACCAATTGGCCCTGGACATCATCAATTCACGTTTTCCCAAGGATGATTACAATATTTACGCCTTTCACTTCTCGGACGGCGACAATCTGACCAGCGACAATGAGAAATGCATCCGGTTAATTGATGAGCTTTTGTTAAAGTGCAGTCTGGTGGGTTATGGGGAAATTGAAGGCCCCTATTACTATACCAGTACGTTAAATTCCTACTATAAACGCATCACCCATTCACGTTTTATCAGTGTAACCATCCGGGATAAAACCGGGGTATATCCGGCCTTAAAGACTTTCTTCAAAAAACCCGACCAGGAGGGTGGGTAGTCTGCATGAGCGATTCAATTGCGGAAGAACTGCGGCAGTTGGAAGAAACAATCCCTAAAATGATTGAAATCGCCCGGGATTTTAAACTGGACTTTTACACCATGCGTTTTGAGATCTGCCCGGGGGAAATTATTTATACCTTTGGCGCCTACGGCATGCCGACCCGGTATACACACTGGTCCTTCGGCAAATCATACCACCGGATGAAAACGCAGTATGACTACAACTTGACCAGAATTT
>DAISHP010000443.1:0-1975 GCA_036822475.1 Bacillota bacterium | reverse complement strand
TAAGGCCGCCAGCGGCTCTGCTCGGCCATCCGGCTGAAAATAAAATTAACAATGTAATCCTGCTGGGTGCGGGTGATTCCCTGAAACTCAACCGCCACCTGATAGGTCACCACGCCTTCCGTTTCGTAAGCCCACCGGCGGACCACTTTCCCGGCGGTAGTAATCTCCTTCAATCCTTTTTTCAGGGGCAAAGAAAACTTTAAATTCAGCACAACCCCTTCCGGCAGAAGTTCGTCCACCGCCAGGCGGATCCCGCCCCCGCTCAAGTCGACACTCAAGGCTTTTTTATACCGCGGCCGGCGGTTTTTTTCCGGCGGCAGGGCGTAGAAAACCTCCAGCGCCACCGGAAAACGCACGAAATTGCGCTGCTGAATGCGCTGGATGTTCTCCGGCGGCCCCAGGTGAAACAGCGGAATCCCGTCCACCGTTTTGTCTAAAACCGGGGAAGCAAAAACGTAGCTTGCTCCTTCCGCCGAAAACCGCACGTCCACCGCTTCGCCCGGGTAAAGCACCAGCGCGCTTTCCCCCCGGCGCGGCATCTCAATAAACAATTCGCCATTCTCCCGGATGTCCTGAACGGTGGAAAAAAACCACTGTTTCTCCCCCTTGCGGGAAACCATAATTTTCTGCCTTATTTTCAGTTCGGGTAGTAAAGGCAAGCAAAAACCCCCTACCGGAATAAATGGATTATTTTCTGCAGAAAGCCGCGAAAAGTCCCCCCTGCCGGCACGGCCTCCTTTCCGTTGACCAGGCGCTGCGCCAGCTCTTTGACCCGGGCGGCCGGCCCGCTGCCCGGCTCAGCGAGGACAAACGGCTGCTGCCGGCGCACCGCCCGTAAGACCGCGCGGTCCTCACAGATCGAGCCCAGGTGAACCAGTTCGATCTCTAAAAAGCGCTCCGCCACCGCCGCCATTCTTTTCGCGGCGGCCGCCGCTTCCCGTTCGTCGGCGGCGCGGTTCACCACCAGCATCACCTGCCGGTGAACTTTAAATTTGGCCAGGATTTTAATCAGGCTGTACGCGTCCGTCAGGGAGGTCGGTTCCGGGGTCAGGACGACAATCACTTCCTCCGCCGCCGCGACAAACCCCAGGACGTTCCGGGAAATTCCCGCCCCGGTGTCAATCAGGATAAAGTCGGCATCATCCAGTAAATCCAGCGCGGCAATAATTTTTTGCTGCTGCCGGGCGTCCAGGTTGGCCAGTTCCAGAAACCCCGAGCCGCCGGAAATAATTTGCACTCCCAGGGGTGCGGGCGTTAGAATTTCACTGATTTCTTTCGTTCCGCAGACGCAATCGAACAGGGTATAAGGCGGGACAACCCCCATTAACACTTCCACGTTGGCCAGCCCCAGGTCGGCGTCCAGAATGATCACGCGCCGGCCCAGGCGCGCCAGCGCCAGGGAAAGATTGACCACCAGGCTGGTTTTGCCGACGCCCCCTTTACCGCTGGTGACGGCAATTACTCTGGCTCCCGGCCGGAGCTGCCGCTCAGAGGTTGATTTCAAAACCCCGCTCATGAACTTCCCGGGCTCCCTGAAGGAGAATCTCCGCCAGTTTCGGCGGGTCAACCGGCCGGAGATCGTCCGGAACGGCCAGCCCGCAGCCAGCGTAAACAACGGGACGGGCGGCGTAACAAACCGCGTTCAGCAGCGAACCGTAAGTCTGGGTTTCGTCCAGTCTGGTCAGGATCAGGCCGGTAAAATTCAGCCGGTTAAAATCGTCAATTGCCCTGTAAAGATCCCTGTTTCTGGTCAGGCAGTTCAAGACCAGAAATACCTCTTTGGGCTGATCCACGACGTCTAAAAACCCTTTTAACTCCAGCATCCGGGAGGCATTGGGCGAGGGGAGACCTTCTGTGTCGATTAAAATCGCGTCTTTGCCCGTCTGGCTGCGCACGGCCGCCGCCAGCTCCTCCGGGGTCGTCACCGCTTCTACGGGCACGCTGGCCGGCCGGGTAAGCATTTTCAGCTCTTCCA
>DAISHP010000442.1:0-1983 GCA_036822475.1 Bacillota bacterium | reverse complement strand
GTCTTCCTGGCTGTTTTGGGCACCGACGGCAAGCTGTTTATCAATAAACAGGAAGAAAGTACATAAAAAAGAAGGGTTTTCTTCTTTTTTGTTGAACTTAAGGAGGTTGAGAGAGTAGTGGAAAGGCCCAAAAATCAACTTTGTTCCTGGGTTTTCGTTGCCAATAAGGCGTTGCAAAAAAGTAAAGTCAGGTGATCCCGGTTTGTTCGAAATGGGACGGCGGCAGCAATTAATTGTGCTGGCGGTTGTTGCCGTAATTCTTTTCGGCGCCGGCTACCAGTATGCACGCTGGAACGTCCAACACGCGGAGAAACCTTCCGTCGAAAGGTCTGCGCCGGCGGAAGCGGCAGATAAAGCTGCGCCGGAGATTGTTGTTCACGTCACCGGCGCGGTAGAAAAGCCAGGCGTATATCGTTTGCCCCGCGGCTCCCGGGTGAATGACGCGCTCAGCCAGGCCGGGGCTTTGCCCGAGGCGGACCTGGAAGCCTTAAACCTGGCCGCCCCGCTGGCCGACGGCCAGAAGATTCCGGTTCCGTTCCGCCAGAGCGTGCTTAGCAGCGAAAATGCCGGCTCTGCCGGCGGCGCGGGCGGCAAGGTGCCCGGCTGGCCGGCTGCCGGTGCAGGTGCGGCGGCGGGGGGGCAGGGGATCCGGAACAGTTCCGCCGGGACGTCCGGCAGCGGATTAATCAACATCAATACGGCCAGCCAGAAAGAGCTGGAATCCCTACCCGGGATCGGCCCGGCGCTGGCGGAAAGAATTATCCAGTACCGGGAGAAAAACGGCCCTTTTTTGTCGCCGGAGGATATAAAGAATGTTTCAGGGATAGGAGAAAAACGTTACGAGCAGCTAAAGGATAAAATCACCATCTAAAGCCTGAAGGTGACTGCGCTGAACTCCAGGCCCCTGGTTGTATTGACCTGTTTTTTGATTGCCGGGATCCTCCTGGCCGCGTTCCTGCCGCTATCTCCCCGGGCGGTGTTTTTCGCCTGCGGGCTCCTTTTTTTCGTCGCCCTGGCCGGCTCTTTAAGGGGCTGGCGAAATACTCCCTGGCTGATTTGCCTGCTTTTTCTGGCCGCCGGTTTTACCCTGGCCCGCTTGGCCGATTGTCAGGTGAACCCGGCGTTATTCAGGTACACCGGCCACTGGGTAACGGTGGAAGGAGTTGTTGTCCGGGAAGCGGACGTCCGCCCCGAAGTGGTCTATTACCACGTAAAGACAACCCGGATTGCCGCCGGCCGGGAAAAGTCCGCGCTGGATGCGCGGGTGCTGGTTCGGGTGGCGGCTTCCGGCCGCGTGTATAGTTACGGCGATTTATTAAGAATGCACGGGCTGCTGGTCAGGCCGGACGACCCCCGCAACCCCGGCGAGTTTGACTACCGGGCCTACCTGGCGAGGCGCGGCATCGGCGCTATCTTAAAAGTGGAAGACCCCAGTCAGATCACCAGGTTAGGGATAGATGGGAATCCCCTCCTTCGCCGGCTTTTGCTGTTTAAAGAAAAAATGCTTGCCGTGAGCAGGCAAACCCTTCCCCCCGCCAAAGCGGCCCTGGTGAACGGCATCGTTTTCGGCACCCAGGGGGAAATCCCCCAGGAGCTGCGCGATTTATTTAACAAAGTCGGAATCGTCCACATCCTGAGCGTGAGCGGCCTCCACGTCGGCCTTGTCCTGGGCGGCGTCCTGTTTCTCCTGCGCATTTTCCGGGCCCCGCAGAGGTGGCTGGCCCCGCTGGGCAGTATTGTTTTGATCCTCTATGCGCTCCTTTGCGGAATGGGTCCGGCGATAACGCGGGCGGCCCTGATGGGTCTTATGTTTCTCTGGGCCCACCACCTGGGGCGCGATCAGGACTGGCCGACCACCTTGTCCGCAGCCGCTTTGATCAGTCTGCTGCTGAACCCTCTGGCCCTTTACGACATCGGCTTTCAGCTTTCTTTCGCCGCCACCTGGGGCATTCTTTACCTCGGCCCGGTCATCAATAAATGGAC
>DAISHP010000441.1:0-1988 GCA_036822475.1 Bacillota bacterium | reverse complement strand
CATCTGCGGGAAGGCGGGCACCCTGATGACGTCCAGGAAACGCCACAACCCCTGCCGCTGGATGAGCTCGCCCAGGCGCTCCCGGTTCTTGCCCTCTTCCATCCACCAGTCCCAAACCTTCTCGATGAGCTCTTTCAGGTTGTCGTACGGCGGCTCCATTTTCATGAAGGGAATGGTCAGGACGGACATCTGCGCGCCTTCGAGAATGGGCGCCTTGGCTCCAAACAAAATGCTGGCGCCGGTGTCGACTCCCGGCCGCAGGGCCCGGGGCATGGTGTTGATGCAGTGCATGCAGCGGGTACATTCGGCGTTGTTGATCTTTAATTTCCCGTCTTCCATCCACATGCATTTGGTCGGGCAGAGGTCGATCACTTCTTTTTGAATGTCGAACTTGCCCCAGTCTCTTCCCCGGTGCGCGCCGCCGTTGGGCAAAATCTCGCCGTTGATGTAGGCCTGCACCGCTTCCTGGTCAATCCGGATGTCGTCGCGCCAGGTGCCGATGACAGACATATCGGCGCGGGCGATGGAAGCCACACAGCCGTTGGGGCAGCCGTCGAACTTGAACTTGAACTTATAGGGGAAGGCCGGCCGGTGCAGCTCATCCTGGTAATACATGGTCATTTCGTAGCACAGTTCCTGGGTATCGTAGCAGGCCCATTCGCAGCGGGCTTTCCCCAGACAGCAGGAGGGTGTCCGCAGGTTCGAGCCCGAACCGCCGAGGTCCTGATCAAGTTCATGGGTCAGATCGTAAAAAATGGGTTCCAGCTGATCGGTGGTGGTTCCCAGAAAAACAATGTCGCCCGTCGATCCGTGCAGGTTGAAAATACCGCTCCCCCGGTATTCCCAGAGATCACAGAGGGCTCTTAAGAAGTCGGTTTTGTAAAATTTGCTGGCCGGCTGGTTGACCCGGATGGTGTGGAAGTGCGCCACAGCGGGGAACTTTTCCGGAACGTCGGAATAGCGGCCGATGACACCGCCGCCGTAACCAAAAACACCGACGATTCCGCCGTGCTTCCAGTGGGTCTCGCCGTCGTCAAAGGAGAGCTGCAGCTGGCCAAGCAAATCTTCCACAATATCTTTCGGGATCATTACCCGGTCGTCGGCAAGCTTTTTTCTGTGCAGGGCTTCCCGTTTGGCGTCGGCCACAAAACTCGGCCACGGCCCTTTTTCCAGTTCTTCCACATCCGGAATCGAATGCTTTACTTTAAAATTTTTCAGCTCTTCTTCCGTGTAGTTATGAAGCTCTTCATCCGTATAAATGCGCAGCTCTTCGTATTTTAATTTTTTCTGCGGCTGCTTTGGTTCAAAAGCCATCTTTCACGACTCCTCTCCTTTTGGTAAATTTAAGCAGCAAACGTTAAAAATTTCTCTTTAATGGACCGTTTTCACCCCCTTGAAATTCTTCCTCCCGCTCAAAACTGCCCGGGCGCCCGGTCTTTCTTGATTACCTTATAAACTTTAATAATTCGTCATTTATTTAACTAATCCTGCTTTGACCGGCAAAATTAAGACCAGGAAAAACAGGTAAACCCGGATCAAGGCCCCGTCTTTTATTATTCTACACCGCCCTGCCTGATTCCTGCCGGTCGCGAAAAAATTTGTACACGCCTTCACAAAAAAGCTATCTTCTCCATACCCGGGCCCCCAGAGAGGCTAACTTTTCCTCTAAACGGTGGTACCCGCGATCGATGTAATAAACGTTGTCGATTTCCGTTTCCCCTTCGGCCATCAAACCGGCCACCACCAGGGCGGCCCCGGCGCGTAAATCCGGCGCCTTGACTTTGGCCCCGCAAAGCCTCCCCCCACCTTCAATGACCGCCAGGCGCCCTTCGACTCTGATTTTGGCGCCCATCCGTTTCAGTTCGTCGGCGATCCGGAACCTGTTTTCAAAAATGTTCTCGACGATCATGCTGGTTCCTTTGGCTTTCGAAAGCAGCGCCATCATCTGGGATTGCATGTCGGTGGGAAAACCCGGGTAAGGCATGGTT
>DAISHP010000440.1:0-1997 GCA_036822475.1 Bacillota bacterium | reverse complement strand
GGTTGAGGTTTTTAAAAATCCTACAGTAGGTTGACGCTATCATTTAATTTTTTCTTGCTTCCTTTGCGATAGCGGGGTTATTATATTTTCAGAGATCTTTCCGGGCTGCACTCAAAAAGAGGTGAAGACATATGGAATCGTATTTAACGGAATGGGAACAAAAGGCATTGGAAAATGTGCTGAGCAAGGCATTTGACGCCCGGGAAACGAAAGCATTGGTGCAGGTGCTGGATTGGGTGGTAAAGACCCGGGACGAAGCAATGAAGGAAGGAATGCGCAAAATAGAGGCGGCCATTCAACGGTTGGCGGAGGCGCAGGCCAGGACGGAGGAAGCCGTAAGGAAGCTGGCGGAGGCGCAGGCCAGGACGGAGGAGCGGGTAAGCGGACTGGAAGCGGCGATGCAGAAGCTGGCGGAGGCGCAGGCCAGGACGGATAAGGCCTTACAGAAGCTTGCCCGCCAGGTAGGAGGATTAAGCGACACAGTAGGCGGCGATATTGAAGATATTGCTTATATCGTCCTGCATGACGTGTTAAAACGTGAGTATGGCTGGCAGGTGGGAGTCCTGGAACGTGCCTGGCAGACCTGGGACAAAAAACCTGAAGAGGTAAATGTTTTTGGAAAGGCCGTCGATCCAGCCCGGCCTGGGCAACCCATCTGGATCATCGGAGAGGCCAAGCATAACATTACCTTAAGAGAAGTGGAACGGTTTGCCCGGCAGGTGGAACGCGCCCGGCGGCATCTCAAGGGCGAAATCTTCCCCGTCTGCTTCTGTTACCGGGCGCGGCCGGAAGTGCAGGAAATGATCCGCAAGGCCGGCCTGCGGCTCGTCTTTTCGTACGGCCGCCTGGCCTAAAGGGGCTAGTGCCGGGTGTGGTGTGGAGTAAACCGGCTTAGCCGGTTAGCCTCCAACCGGTGATGTCGTTGGCGGCGATGAGGCTGGAGATTACCACTGCCTCGATTCCCCCGCCCGGAAAGGTGGAGGCGCCTGCCAGGTACAGCCCCTTGATGGGGGTTTTAAAGTAGGGACGCAACGGGGCGGAGCGGGATTGGTCGAAACCGTAGATGCACCCGGACGGATTTAAAGTGTACCGGGCAAAGGTCCGCGGCGTGGCGGCATCCTGCACAACGATGTGCCTGCTCAAGCCGGGAATCACCAGGTTGGCAAGCGAAATGAGCTTTTCGGAAAAAGCCTTTTTCTTCCTATGATAATCTTTGCTGCCCCGCGGCCCGAAATCCGTTCCCGCGGGGAGAAGGGTAATGAGGTTGACGCTGGCCTTACCGGGGGGCGCCAGGGAGGGATCAAGATTTGAGCCGATCGCAACTCCCAGACCCCCTCCGTTTCTGACCACTTTCAGAAGAGGCGAATAACCCGCAAGATCCATGTCCACCCCCAGGTAAACCATAAAAGCAGAAACAGATTCCTTTAAAGTTTTCAGGTAAGCCGTAAACCAGTCCGGCAGGTGCTCCTTCCCCACCAGGGAGAAAAAGGTGTTTTTGGCGTTGGCGTTGGAAACCACAATCCTGCTCCGGTACTCTTTCCCGCCAGCCGCCACCCCGTAGATGGCGCCGTTTTCGAAAAGGATCTTTTCGACCAGGCACCCGGTCCTGATTTCCCCGCCGTGCCGCCCGATCACCCCGGCCAGGGTGTCGGCCAGCCGCTGGCTTCCCCCGCGCGGATAGTAACCTCCGTCAAAGTAATAGCCGAAGATGATCGCCATGGCGTCGGCGTTTAAGTCTTTGGCCCCGGCGCCCAGGTAAGCGGTCAAAACGGAAAGAAAAGCTTTCAACTCGTCGTTTTGAAAGTAGGCGTCGAGAACCTCCTGAAAACTTTTCTGCATCCACTGGTAATGGTGAGGGTGGTTTTTCGGGTAGTCCAGCAGCGCCTGGGGACCCCGCACCCGGTAGATCAGCAGCGGCGGCAGGGGCGTTCCCCCGTTTTCGGGGGCGTCCTGGTAAATTTCGCGGTAAACTTTCTCCGCGTCCCGGAAAAACCGGG
>DAISHP010000439.1:0-1998 GCA_036822475.1 Bacillota bacterium | reverse complement strand
GACAAGTCGGTCCTGCAACCGGCCCTGAAGGTTCTTTATCCGGGAGGCCAGACTGGTAACCCAGTACTGCGGGTTCCTGCTCCGTTTGGATTGGCTGATGATCCCCAGAGCATCGTTCAGGAGATTGTCTCCTGTCGGCGTCAGATCAACAGCCACCAGGTTCTTCTGGTCTAAATGAAGTTTTTGGCGAAGGGTCCGAAATGAAGTGCCGGACACGGCGTCATTTTTCTCCCGGAGGACTTTGTTCCTCAACTTCCACCGCTATCCCACCGCCAAAGGAACAAAAGAGGTTAAACAAAAGGGCGGCCAGCACCAGGGTGAGGGAAACCAGAAACCCTCCGGCGCCCAGGCAAAGGGTAGATACAGCGATGCCCCGCCAGGGGGAAACGCTCGTCACGCTTTCTTCGATCAACCTGCCCCCGTTTATGGAAAGGCCAGTCTGATAAGAGGCCGGGGTAAGGAAAATGCCCGCCAGCAAACCGGCCGCCAGACCAAGGATCACCAATGGAAAAACGGTGCTGCGGAAAACAGTAACCACGTTCAGGCGTCTGATCAGAATCGTTTTCATTCTTTCACCCTCCTCTTTGGCACGGTCCAGGATTTTCTGCCGGCATGTCAGCGACTCTGGCCCTCGGACCAAAATCACTGTTCCGGCAGCAATGACTATTCATGCCGCTTATTTTACTTCGAATGCTCCCCCTTAGCGTTCCCCGGCGGCAACCCCTGCACACAAAGGAACGCCCTGGGCTGGCAGTTAAACTTTGCCCACCAGGGTCGCAGATGCAAAACATCCGGTTGCCGCCTGACGAGAACCGGAGCAGTTTTAATTGGCGTCCGGGCCTTCTCGCGAACCGGTCATCTCCCTGGCCTGCCGGGCTTCGGGCGGCAGCTCGATCTTGATTTGATCGTCATAAGCGTAATCCTGGACCTGGATGTGCATTTCGATTAGCTCCACCGGCACGGCCCCCTCCTGGAACCGGTCGCTGAAAGACAACACGACTTTCATTTCCCCGGTGCGGGGCAAATAATCGTCTGCGTTGATTTCCTCGCGGCCCCAGAAGGATATCGACTTGATCAATTTCCCGGCCTGGGTTAAGGATTGCTCGAACTCCGGCCCGCCTAAGCTGCCGCGCAGCGATTCGGGCAGGGCTGCTTTTAAGAAGGCGGTCAGGTCGTCGATCCGGCCGTAATAGCCAAGCTCACGCACTTTGCGGCCGTTTTTCTCCGCGGTCCCCAGGAGCTGGTAATGGAGGTAGGGCTTTAACTCTTCCGGGATCCCGATCTTCGCCCCCAGGTTTTGTTTCAGCAAAGCCTCCATGTCCGGGAAGGCACTTTCGGGCAGGCGCACCCACCCGGCTTTGCCGGTGGCCGGGTCGGTCATTTTCATATACATTTTCCCGTCGACCAGGTACTGTTCTACTTCCACTTCCGGGATCTGCTGATCTTTTCCGGCAGCCGTAAACCGCCACCGGGCAACCTGGTGCATGGTGGCCGGCAACACCATTTCCATACTTACCTGTCCCGAACCTTTTATCGGGGGCACTTTGCCGGCCATGGCCGCCCGCGGCTGCATCGTCATCTCCAGGTTTACCGCACAACGCATGGCTTTCAAAGCTGCCTGCGCCTTTTGGCTTTTTTCAACAATGTCCACCGCCTGCGGGTCGCTGCCGAAAACGCGGGCCAAAAAGTCGGCCGCCTCGCTTACGGTAAGCGGGTTTTCCGGGTTGGACCGTTCGGAAACCAGCCCCTGGTTAACCAGCCAGTTATACAAAGAACTGCCCCAGTGGCCGGCTTCCAGAGGACCCGCCCGGGATTCGTCCAGCACCTTAAATAAACCCAGGGTACGGGCCGTCAGAACCGCCGCCTCTACCCCCGTTAAAGGCTGGTTAGGCCGCAGGGTGCCGTCCGGATACCCGGCCAGAATTCCTTTTTCTTGAAGGGTGTCCATGGCCGGGGCAAACCAGCTTTCTGGATCGACGTCTTTGGCCCGGTAAGCCT
>DAISHP010000438.1:0-1999 GCA_036822475.1 Bacillota bacterium | reverse complement strand
ACGGGCATTGTGGCCTCCCGGCTGGTCGAAATTTTTTACCGCCCGGTAATGCTGGTCTCTCTGGCGGAAGGGTACGGGAAAGGCTCCGGCCGCAGCATTCCCGGTTTTCATCTCTACAACGCCTTGTCCCACTGCCGGCAACACCTGCTCTCTTACGGCGGGCACGCTCAGGCTGCCGGCTTTACTCTGGAAGCCGGCCGGCTTAAAGATCTGGCCGCTTCCCTCAACGAATACGCGCAGAAAAATTTGCCGGACGATTTGCTCGTTCCGCAATTGGAGCTGGACGGGGTGGCTTCCCTGACGGAAGTTACCGAGCAGTTAGTCAACGAATTAAGCCTGCTCCTCCCCTTTGGCTCCGGCAACCCGGAACCCGTGCTGGGCTGCCTGGGGGCGACCATCCTGCGGTTAAGAGAGGTGGGCCGCGAGGGAAATCACTTGAAGCTTTTTGTCAAAGAAAACGGTGTTTTCCGGGACAGCATCGGCTTTCGCCTGGCCGGCCTCGTTGCGCCGGAAATCGCCGCCGGAAAAACAGTGCACCTGGCCTTTACCCCCGTGCTGGACCAGTATAACGGCAAGACCCGGGTCCAGCTGGAATTAAAAGACATCTGCCCGGCGGAAGAAATCCCGGATGCGGGATCGGCCGGTTCTCTCCCGGGGCAGCAAATGATCACCGCTTACCCTGCTCTTGCTCATGCTTCTGCTGCTTCTGCTGCTCCTGCCAGTCTTCCTGCTTTTGCTTCTCTTGCTGCTGCTGAACCCGCTCCCGCCCCCGTTTCTGCTCCGGCTTCCGATCCGGATTTCGGCAAAGAACCTCCGGTTTCCCTGCCGGAATTTGCCTGGTCCTGGTTCGCCGCTTACGCCCGGTTTCCCGGCCGGATCTTTTTGCCCTCCCGGCCGTCCGGAAGCTCCGCCCCGGCCATCCGGGAGGCGGCCGCTTCCCTGGCCTGCCCGTCTCCGCAGGCAGGCAGCGGCCGTCTGGACAACCTGAAAATAACGGACCTGCGTAATTTGCCGGGAAAGCTTGCCCGGCTGGCAAATTTAAGCACCGGCGGGCGGCGGACCGTTATCCTGGCCGGCTGTCCCTATCAGACCGCCGCGCTGGCCTCCTGCTTAAACGAAACCGGAGCCCGGGCCGCCTATTTTCATTCCTTTTTGCCAAACTGCGGTGAAGACCCCCTGGATTCTTTCCAGGAAGGCAAAGTGAAAACCCTGGTCACCACTTCCGGCCGCCTGAGCCAATTGCCGGTGAAAGCGCCCATCGAACAGCTGGTCATCTTCCATCTTCCCTTCAGCCGGCAGGAGTGGGCGAACAGTTTACATTTCGCCGCCACCGCCCGGGCGGAAGAAATCTTCCTCCTGTTCGACGAGGCCGATCGCCGGGAAATGGAACATTGGCTGGCTTCCCTGGCCCCCGCTCGCAATTGCCTGGCCTATCTATATATCCTGCTGCAACACTGCCAGGCAAAAAACAAAAACATTGCCCACAGCCTTCCGGAACTGGTTACCGCTTTAAGAAGAAAAGGCCTGTTCTGGGCCGGTGAACATACGGTGCAGGTGGCCCTGGCCGTATTCTACGAGCTGGGCCTGCTGAAAAAAGACCGGCAAATTTACCTGACCCCCGCGCCCGCTCAAAAATTAGACGTCCGCAACTCACCCACGTTTACCTGGGGTGAAAAAGCCAGGAAAGAAAACATGAACTGGTACGCCCACGTGCTGACCGCCCCGGTAAAAAATCTGCTGGCGGATCTCCCCGCAGCGCAGCCGGCCACCTGAACCGAACTGTGAAACGAATAATGACATTACTTTTAATCTGCAGTATAATATATAGGGGTTAGGGACTGGGGAAAGAGGGAAGAGAGGTTAAAGTTAGGGATAAAAGCGGGATTTTTTCCTGTTCTCTGAGGAGTTCCTCATGGGAACGTTCGTTCCCTCCATAAAGCATGAAAATTGAGGCACTAAGGGACAGAGGCACAAAGGCACAAAGAGAAATGTATAGACG
>DAISHP010000437.1:0-1999 GCA_036822475.1 Bacillota bacterium | reverse complement strand
GGCCCGGTCGCAAGCGGCCTGGCGAATCTTGAATTCCCGTTCGGCTTCTTCCAGTTCCACTTTCGGGACCGCTCCCTGCTCGTAGAGCAGGCGGGTGCGCTCCGCTTTTTGGCGCGCCCCGGCCAGCTCCGCTTCCGCCTGGGCCAGGGCGGCCCGCTCCTGGGCCAGCTCTTCCGGTAGCGGACCGCGCAAAAGTTTTTCCAAAGCCGCCTGCTCGGCACTTAAGTTCGCTTCGGCTTCTTCTAAACGCCGGGCCAGGGGAGCGGTGTCCAGGCGGCCCAGCACCTGCCCCGCCTTCACCCGGTCGCCGGCTTCCACGTTTAGTTCCGCCAGCAGGCCGCTGCTCTGGGCGTAAATTTCCTGCCGGCCGGCGGCTTCCAGGCGGCCGGTGGCAAAAACCGTTTTCACCAGGTCTTTTTCTTCTGCCGCGACCGCCTGCACGGGCAAGACGGGCTCCCCGCCTTTCCGGTGCAGGTTGAAGTATACGGCGGCGGCGATAAACAAAAGGAGGCCGGCCACGATCAGGATGTTTTTCGGGCGCAGCGGCGTCAGGCGCTTGCGTACGGCAGGGGTGATTGTTTCTCCGGTCAAGGGTGATCCTCCGCAAAAGACATCAAGGTAAGTATGTCATAAGATGGATTAAGCGAGGTTGCTGAATGGTTTTTTAATTTAGGCTTAATTACGAAAAGCAGGTTACAAATGTTTCCCACATCTTTTTAGTTAACGGGGTTCATAGGGTTTCTTTCCTGTTTCCTTCTCCCTGGCCCGGCAAAAGGGGCAAATCCGGTAGTAAAATTTTACAAATGCCTTGCTCAGGCGGCTTTCCTTCTTTCTCGAACGGGTGCAGATAGGACAGTACTGATCACAAAAAGTTGCCAGAGGACTTAATTTTTCAGCCATTTTTGAAATTCCTCCCGGTATTTGTTTTGTTAAAGGCCTTGCTGGATAAGACAAAAAAATAGTGGAATTAATTATAAAGATAATTTCCGGCAACTGGCCACCGGAGCAGAGATACTGGCGACCTGACTCAAAAGGGGCATCCCGTACCGTGCCGGGGCTTTTCTTTAGCCGGGCAGCTAAAAAACATTTAGCACATTAAAAAATATAATCGGCCGGTTAATTGTTTAAAACCCGCTGGCTGCCTTTAGGAAATGGGAGGGGATCGCTGCGACCGCCGCCACGTAAAGTGCCCAAAGAACAAAAAGGTAAGCTGCTGCTTTGCCGAACGTTGTCTTGTAGGCGACCGCCCCGCCCAGGGCAACCAGGGCCAGCGACCAGAGACCCAGGGGGTCAACCAGGGACAGGACCCGGTGCAGCAGCCCTTCGGCGCCCGCCGGCAGAAACATGGCCAGACTGGTGGTGATACTCTTAAACTGTTCCGCCGGGCGGGAGGCTATTAAGGCGCCCGCGATCACGATGGCGATGGTTGCCGGCGCGTAGGCAAAGACGCCGACAGCGAACAGGGCGCGAAAGGGTGCCCGGTTTTTCACCAGATAACCGAAGAAGAAAAGCAAAACGGCCATCAGCAGGGCATAAAGCGGTGGGCCGGTCACCGACGCAACTAACACCCCGACCGTCGCTCCGGCAACAACCATTTCTTGGGCCATGGCAGCGCCCGGGAGCATTTGAGTGGCCTGCTGTTCGATGGACCAAAGCATGAAGGCCCTTAATTTGGGCAGAACAAGGATCGCCACCAGCAAATTCACGGCACAAAGGACAGCCAGACCGGCTGCAAAGCGGGGGTGCGCGACAATGTCCGCAAAGGTCTGTCGCGGGCTGGTCAGTACTCCCGCCAGGCGCTGCCAGACGTTTAAGGAGGGCCGACCGGCTTGATCCAGCCCCGGCAGCTCAACGTTTTCTTTTTCCAGGCTTTCCTGTTCCAATATAATCCCACCTTTACATAAATTTAGTTGTAGTGAATACTTTCGCCAAAGAAACCCGAAAACCTCCTCATTTAAATTAAAAATTTTTTAAAAATGAATAACTACGGCGACCTGAC
>DAISHP010000436.1:0-1999 GCA_036822475.1 Bacillota bacterium | reverse complement strand
GTGGGTCCGGGCGCCGGCGGGCGCGGCTTTGGCGGCGGCATGGGTCCCGGCCTCGGCCCCTGCGGCTGGGGTTACACGAGCACCGGCCAGAGCGCGGCCACGGGAAGCTAATAGCGGGGCTTTAAATAACCGCATTTGGGCGGTGAATTAGCAAACAAACGGGGGAACCTGAAATACCTGGCGCAGGGAAATAACACTAACATCTGCACAGGAGGAACAAGTGAATTTTCAAAAAGCCAGGTGCCGGGACAAGTACACCAGACCCGGCACATTTTTTCCTGGAAAACCCGTTCCCGCAAAATTATGAACATAGCAGACTGTGTCTGCCAGATTCAGTTATTGCCTTTTATTAAAATTGCTACAACTTTGCTTAATATTTCCTTAAACTCCTTGCTCTCGATTTGACCAAGCTTTTTGAGTACAATTGGATAACTAACTGTAAAAAGTCGGTTTAATTTTGCAGCAGTGGGTTTTAGCAAACCAGCTTCTTTCCAGGATTTCACCTGCTGATCAAACGTCGTTTTTACAGCTATTCCCGATGTCAGCATCAAGCATAATAACTCCTGACGTTTTTCAATCACAGCCAAAACTAAAGCGGGACGCCGCTTTATCCCGCTTAAGTCACTGAAAGGAAAGGGCACTAAAATCACTTCTCCCTGTTCATACGTTGTCATAAATGGCATCCTCCTCGTTATCCCAATCGGAGAAAGCTGGTTCAGCCACCCTCAGCCACCCCAGAAGTTCGAGTCGATCAGCTATTTTGTTCAAAAAGTCGCGCATTTCTTCATCCGTAAGACCATCTATCTCTTTGAGTAACATATCTACTTTCGCCGGCATATAAAACCCTCCGCAAATAAATACTTTTATGTACCATAATTTTAACATTAAATGGGATATCCTGCAAGCCCCAGACATGAAGCCCTGAACATGACCGGCAATCTCGAGGGCCGAACTCCACTTCCTGAGCCCGGCCGCGATACTTCTCAGCCCTTTGAAGAAGTTTGTATAGTTTAACAAACCTCGCCCTTGATAACTTCACCTGATCGGGAGGCAGGCCTGTTACCAGACGCGCGTTCTTAAATGGTGCAGGATCCAGAGGTAAAGCCAGCGGCGCGCCCGGGTGCGCACCAGCGGCAGCATCAGCAGCAGCCCGGCAGCGTCGGTAAGCAGGCCGGGGGTAATCAACAGCAGCCCGGCGGAAAAAATCAGCAGGGCGTCCAGCAGAGCGTCCCCCGGCGGGCGCCCGGCCCGGATTTCCTCCCTGATGCGCCGGATTACGGACAGCCCCTGGGACTTTACCAGAAGAAAACCCAGCGTGCCCAGGCCGAACAGCAAAAGCAGGGTGGGCCAGAAACCCAGGTATTTCCCCGTCTGGATGAGGATCATCACTTCGACGAACGGAACGAGGATAAAAATGAGCAAAAGGCGGGAAAACAACCGACCATCCCCTGTAAAAATTGCGTTTTTAATTAAAATTCACCGCCAAGACGCATAGAGGCTTAAAGAGTTAATAGATATTAAAAAACAAGCAAAAACGAATCGCCCTTCCTTATTTAAACCTCTTTAATCCTTTGCGTTCCCGGTTCATCCTTTTCAAAAACCGGCAGACTGAACGCAAAGCTGGTCCCCTCCCCCGGGCGGCTCATTACGTCAATCGTTCCCCCGTGCAGCTCCACGATCTGCTTCGCAATGGCCAGCCCCAGGCCGCTGCCGGCGCCTGCCCGCCGCCGCGCTTTGTCCGCTTTATAAAATCTTTCCCAGATCAGGGGAAGTTCATCCTCCGGGATGCCGGGCCCCGTATCGCTGACCGTTACCAGGAGGCACCCCGGAACAGGCTCCCGCCCGTACCGGGCGCTCACTTCGATTTTCCCCTCCGGGGGCGTATAGCGCACGGCGTTGTCGACAAGATTGATCAGCACCTGCTCCAGGCGGTCCGCGTCGCCGGCAGCCGGGGGCAGGTCTTCCGCAACGGTGCAGCGCAAGACGATCCCCTTTTCCC
>DAISHP010000435.1:0-2012 GCA_036822475.1 Bacillota bacterium | reverse complement strand
GGCCCGGGATGCAGCGTACAGAAATCCTTTTCCGCCGCTTCCGGAGCCGATTCGATCTTATTTAGAGCGTGAAAGCATCGAACTCTATACTCACCAAGCCGAAGTGCTGGAGCGGGCCAGAAAGAAACAGAACGTCGTTCTGACTACGGCTACTGCCAGCGGAAAGTCGTTGGCCTTCACCCTGCCGGTTTTAGAGCAGTTGTATCAAAATCCAGGCGCGACGGCGCTGTATTTGTATCCGATGAAAGCTCTGGCTTACGACCAGCTTTCGTTTTTGCGAAAGCTGGAACGGGAAACCGGCATCGCATACAACCCCGCCGTCTATGATGGCGACACTCCCCAGCTTCATAGAAAACAAATCCGTCAGGAATCGAGAATCGTGCTCACGAATCCCCACGCTTTGCACCGCTATCTTTCCTGGCACAAACTCTGGCAGCGGTTTTTCAGGGGGCTGCAATACGTCATTATCGATGAAGGACATTGGTACAGAGGGCTGTACGGCTCCCACGTCGCCTTCGTGTTCCGCCGGCTCCTGCGCGTTCTGGAGCATTACGGCGCCACGCCGCAAATCATCCTGGCGTCGGCCACCATGGCCGATCCGGCTAAGCACGGCAGGAACCTGACCGGAAAAGACTTCTCCGTAGTGGATGGCGACGGCTCTGCCCGGAGCAAAAAGATATACGTTCTTTGGGACGCTGTGGCTGCGGGCAAGTCGGAGCACCTTCAGGCCGCCGAGCTTTTTGCCGCCTGCGTCGGGAGTGGCCTTCAGGCCATATGTTTCGCGCCGTCGAGGAAGTTGGCCGTACTGACTGCCAGGTGGGCGGGGCAAAAAGTGGCCGGGGTTGCTTCTTATCGTGCTGGCTATTTGCCGGAAGAGCGCAGGGAATTAGAGTCGCGGCTCAGGTCCGGAGAAATCCGGGGCGTTGCTTGTACAAACGCTTTAGAGTTGGGTGTGAACATTGGAGAATTGGACGCAGCCATCATTTCTGGTTGGCCGGGAACGGTGGCATCGTTTCGGCAGCAGGCGGGGAGAGTGGGGAGAAGTGGTCAGGAATCGTTGGTTGTACAGATATTTTTCTCCAATCCGCTGGACGGTTATTTGCTGCGAAACCCGGAACTCATCTTCCGGGCGTCTTCGGAACAGGCCGTTGTTGCATTAGACCATTTCGAAATCCTGAAAGCCCATATCAGATGCGCTGCTGAAGAACTGCCCTTGACTGCCGGCGATGAAAAATATTTCGGCCCTCGCTACAAGGATGCAGTTCGTACTTTGATTAAGGAAAAAAGCATTGTTTTGGACTCCCAGGGTTGGCAGCCGGGGCGGGAAACTTGCGTCATCAAGCGATACGTCAGTGCGGGGAAAAACGTTGCGTCCAGAGTTAGCCTTTCGGCTTTTGATGAAGGCGCGATGCGCCTTCTTCACGACGGCAGGTTGTTGGAAACCTTGAGCCTTTCCAGGGCCTGCCGGGACGCCCATCCTGGAGCGGTATATCTCCACCGGGGTGAGCCTTACGAAGTTAGGGAATTTGATCCTGGCCGGGGAATCGTCACCGTGGAGCGCAGTTCCGGAGAGCTTTATACCCAGGCCCAGGTGCACACGGCCATTTATCCCAGGCAAACCCTGCAAACCCGAGAATTTCCTGGTGTCGTTTTAAATGTCGGCAGGGTGGTTGTTTCCCAGAAAACCCGGGGCTATTTGGTCAAGAAATACGACGAAGTGATTGGGCGGCATATACTTGAAGGCATGCCTTCGGTTAATCTTGATACTGTGGCTGCATGGCTTCAGCTGCAAAGAATTCCTTTGATTGCAGACCTGGAAGGCGGCCTGCACGCGGCGGAGCATACTCTCATTGCTGTTGCTCCGCTGGTGGCCATGTGCGACCGGTGGGACATTGGCGGCGTTTCGCTGCCCAGGGATCGCGATGGGATGCCGGCCATTTACGTTTACGATGACTTTCCTGGTCACCAGCTTCGGTGAGATTACGGTTAAGCGCCGACTGTACCGTAACCAG
>DAISHP010000434.1:0-2012 GCA_036822475.1 Bacillota bacterium | reverse complement strand
TCTCGCGCGCATTTTGCAGCGCTGCCTGGTTCGCTCCGCGGCAAGCTGATGTCTGTTTGACCTGGAGCTCTTAAGCGAGCCGGACAATTCCAGCCCGATGGGAAATGATGGCAGGAGCTATTTTCGAGGTAATCCTGATCTTTAAACTTTGTGCCTGAGAAACTCTGTGCCTTATAAGAAACGAAAGGAAATGGGTATGGGGAGGAAAAGTTTTCTGGCCGCGGTTGACCCGGAAATTGCCCGCGTGCTCGCGCTGGAGCTGAAGCGGCAGCAAAACACCCTGGAGCTGATCGCTTCCGAAAATTCCGCCAGCCCTGCCGTGTTGGAAGCCCAGGGCTCAATTTTAACCAATAAGTACGCCGAAGGTTATCCGGGCCGGCGCTATTACGGGGGCTGCCAGTTTGTAGATATCACCGAACAGCTGGCTATTGACCGGGCAAAAAAACTGTTCGCCGCCGAACACGCCAACGTCCAGCCGCATTCGGGAACGGAGGCCAACCTGGCGGTTTACCTGGCCCTGCTCAAACCGGGGGACACCATTTTGGGCATGAACCTGGCCCACGGCGGCCACCTTACTCACGGCAGCCCGCTGAACATGTCGGGCAAGTATTTTCAGGTGGTTTTTTACGGCGTTGAGCCGGATAGCGGGCTAATCAACTATGAAAAAGTGCTGGAAATTGCCCGGCAGGCCAAACCCCGGCTGATTGTGGCTGGCGCCAGCGCCTACCCGCGAGCCATCGATTTTGCCCGGTTCCAGGAAATTGCCCGGGCGACGGGAGCTTACCTGATGGTGGACATGGCGCACATTGCCGGGCTGGTGGCGGCTGGAGAGCACATGAGCCCCATCCCTTATGCCGATGTGGTCACCACGACCACGCATAAAACCTTGCGCGGGCCCCGCGGCGGAATGATCCTGTGCCGTTCGGAATTTGCCGCGGCCATCGACAAGGCGGTTTTCCCGGGCATCCAGGGGGGGCCGTTGATGCACGTAATCGCGGCCAAGGCGGTGGCCCTGCACGAGGCGCTGCAGCCCGAATTCCGGGAATACCAGCGGCAGATTGTGAAAAACGCCCGGCGGCTGGCGCGGGTCCTGCAGTCCAGAGGGTTTACCCTGGTCGGCGGCGGTACGGACAACCACCTGCTGCTGGTCGACTTAAGGAATAAAGGAATCACCGGCAAACAGGCGGAAATGCTTTTGGACGAAGTGGGTATTACGGTAAACAAAAACGCCGTTCCTTACGATCCGCAGCCTCCGGCAGTGGCCAGCGGCATCCGCCTCGGCACCCCGGCGGTAACCACCCGGGGCTTAGACGAAGAAGCCATGGAAATAGTGGCCGAAGCCATCCACTGCGTTTTGAGCTTTCCGCAAGACCGGTCAAAACGGACGCAGGCCAAAGAAATGGTGCAGGAACTCTGCCGCCGGTACCCTTTATATGAAGAGCTGAACTAAACGAGGCAGGTATTTCAGATATGCTCCGGCAAGGCGATTGCCCCAGCGAACAACTTGCGTAAACCGTCGGTAACAGCACCCCTTGAGCTGAGGGTAACCCGGCACTCACGGAAGAAATTCACTTGCTTTCCGCTCCCGGTTCCTGGTTGTTCGGTGTTTAGCTGCATCGATTGGGAGCATCAGTGAGTGCCGGGTCCGCAGCGAGCCGGGGTGCGCTCTTCCAGGGCACCGGAGTGAGCGGGGCAACACCTCGCCGGTGGAAAGATGGTTAACAGTCACCATGGGGGGCGGAAGATGGATAAACAGCGTCCTTCCTTTGACGAAACCTATATGGAAGTAGTGGAAGTCATCGCCCGCCGCTCCACCTGCCTGCGCAAAAAAGTCGGGGCGGTGATCGTGGTTGACCGGCGCATCCTTTCCCACGGCTACAACGGCGCCGTCAGCGGAGAGGCGCACTGCTGCGATACGGGCATCTGCCTGAAGGAGCAGGCGGGCCGCGAGGACTACAAGCCCTGCGTTCACGCCGAGCAGAACGCCATCTGCCTCTGCGCCAAGCGCGGCC
>DAISHP010000433.1:0-2013 GCA_036822475.1 Bacillota bacterium | reverse complement strand
TATGCAGGAACTGGCCACTGTCATGGAACAGGGCCTGCCGTTGAAAATCTTCATTTTAAACAACCAGCAGCTCGGCATGGTGCGCCAGCTGCAGGAGGTATACTGCGAGGGCCGCTACATGGCCGTAGATTTCAAATTCCATCCGGACTTCAGCATTTTGGCGAAGGCCTACGGGATGAGCGGCTATACTGTCTGCAACGAAAAAGAAGTGGCGGAGGTATTTCCGGAGGTGCTGGCCGGCCCCGGTCCGGCGCTGGTAAATTGCCTGGTTTATCCGGAAGAAAACGTTTCGCCGATGGTGCCGGCCGGCCGGGGAATTCACGAGGCCATTGAATGTTAAGAGGAGCGAATTGCCATGGGGATGACCATTACCGAAAAAATCCTCGCCGCGGCCGTCGGGAAAAAGGAGGTCCGGCCGGGGGAGCTGGTGAACGCAAAGGTAGACCTGGTTTTGGGTAACGACATTACGGCGCCGCTGGCCATCCAGGAATTTGAAAAAATCGGGGTGGCGGGAGTTTTTGACCGGGACCGGGTAGTGCTGGTGCCCGATCACTTCGTGCCCAATAAAGATATCAAGTCGGCCGAACAGGCAAGGATAGTCAGGGAGTTCGCCCGCCGGCAAGGGCTGACCTATTATTACGAAGTTGGCCGGATGGGCATTGAGCACTGCCTGCTGCCGGAAGAAGGCCTGGTGGGGCCGGGCGACGTGGTGGTGGGCGCCGATTCGCATACCTGCACCTACGGGGGCCTGGGGGCCTTTTCCACCGGCGTCGGGAGCACCGACCTGGCGGCGGCGATGGCGCTGGGCGAAATCTGGCTGAAGGTGCCGGCTTCGTTGAAATTTGTTTATTCCGGGGAACTTCCTCCCTGGGTGGGCGGGAAGGATTTAATCCTGTACACCATCGGGGACATCGGCGTGGACGGGGCGGCCTACCGGGCCATGGAGTTCACCGGTCCGGCCATCGCGAAACTGTCCATGGACGGACGGTTCACCATGGCCAACATGGCTGTAGAGGCGGGGGCGAAGAACGGTATTGTTCCCCCGGACGAGATCACCCGGGAATACGTGCAAGGGAGGGCAAAAAGGCCCTATCAGTTTTACACCAGCGATCCCGATGCCCAGTACGCGAAAGTTTACGAGTACGACGTGAGCGAAATGGAACCGGCGGTGGCCTTTCCCCACCTGCCGGAGAACGTGCGCCCGGTGAGCGCGGCCGGTCACGTGAAAATCGACCAGGTCGTCATTGGTTCGTGCACCAACGGGCGCCTGGAAGATCTGCGCCTGGCGGCCAGGGTTTTGGCCGGCCAAAAGGTCCACCCGGACGTCCGGCTGATCGTCATTCCCGGTACGCAAAAAATCTACCTGCAGGCCCTGCAGGAAGGTTTAATCAAGATTTTCATCGAGGCGGGCGCCGCGGTCAGCACGCCCACCTGCGGCCCCTGCCTGGGCGGTTACATGGGCGTGCTGGCCGCCGGGGAACGCTGCCTGGCCACCACCAACCGCAATTTCGTGGGCCGGATGGGCCACCGGGAGAGCGAGGTATATTTGAGCAATCCCGCCGTTGCCGCCGCTTCGGCCGTCGCCGGCTGGATCGTCGGCCCGCAGGAGGTCCTGTAACGTGATTCTTCAGGGAAAGGCATGGAAATTTGGCGATGACATCAACACAGATTTAATTATCCCGGCCCGTTATTTGAATACTTCCGATCCAAACGAGCTGGCCGGCCACTGCATGGAAGACGCCGACCCGGAATTTCCCCGCCGGGTGCAGCCGGGGGAGATTATTGTGGCCGGCAAAAATTTCGGCAGCGGCAGTTCCCGGGAGCACGCGCCTTTGGCCATCAAGGCTGCCGGAGTGAGCTGCGTGATTGCCGGGTCTTACGCCCGCATCTTTTACCGCAACGCTTTTAATATCGGCCTGCCCATTTTTGAAGCTCCGGAAGCGGCCGAACGAATCCAGTCCGGAGATCTGCTCCGGGTCGACGTAGACAAAGGAATCATCACTAATTTATCGC
>DAISHP010000432.1:0-2053 GCA_036822475.1 Bacillota bacterium | reverse complement strand
AAATCCTGGGCTCCATTACCGTCGGCGACAATTCGAAAATCGGCGCCGGCTCCGTAGTCCTGAAGAACGTGCCGCCGAACAGCACCGTCGTGGGCGTGCCCGGGCGCGTGGTCGTCCGCGACGGCCAGCGGGTTAGCGAGGCTATCGACTTAAGGCACGACCTCTTGCCCGACCCCGTGGCCGAGATCATTAACAACCTGTACGCCGAAGTCGAGCACCTCAAAAAGCGGGTCGCTGAACTGGAGGAGGAAAACGCCGGCGGGAGGTTGGAAACCCGCAAGGAGTTTCGCAAGAACATATCGTGAAGAGTTGCCCGACAAACATTTGTTCTCTCCACAAAGTAATGAAAATATGTAAAAGTATTTACCCCCCTGATTCCTAACCCCTAATTCCTAATCCCTGTTTTCGAGGGAGTGCGAAATAGCATTATGGAGATATACAATACCCTCACGCGCAAAAAAGAAAAATTCATCCCGCGGGAGCCGGGCAAAGTCTCTATGTACGTCTGCGGTCCGACCACCTACAATTACATCCACATCGGCAACGCCCGCCCGCTGGTCTTTTTCGACACCGTCCGCCGCTACCTGCAATACAAAGGGTATCAGGTCACCTACGTCCAGAATTTTACGGACATCGACGACAAAATCATCAACCGGTCCGCCGAAGAAGGGGAAGACCCCCTGGAGCTTTCCCGGCGGTACGTGGCCGAATACTTCCGGGATGCCGACGCCCTGAACGTCCGGCGCGCGGACATCCACCCGAAGGTTACTGAACACATAGATGACATCATCGTGCTGGTCAAGGTGTTGATCGATAAAGGAGCGGCCTACGCCGTCGACGGGGACGTCTATTTTGACCTCAGCTCCTTTCCTGCCTACGGCAAACTTTCCCGGCGGTCTCCGGACGAAATGCTGGCGGGGGCGCGGGTGGAGGTGGACCCCCGGAAAAAGAACCCCCTGGACTTCGCCCTCTGGAAGGCGGCCAGGCCCGGTGAACCTTCCTGGCCCAGCCCCTGGGGGCCGGGGCGGCCGGGCTGGCACATCGAGTGTTCGGCCATGTCCTTAAAATACCTGGGGGCCAATTTTGACATCCACGGCGGGGGTATGGACCTCATTTTCCCCCACCACGAAAATGAAATCGCCCAGTCCGAAGCGGCCACCGGACAGCCTTTCGTGCGCTACTGGATGCATAACGGTTTCATCACCGTCAACCAGGAAAAAATGTCCAAATCCCTGAGGAACTTCTTCCTGGTACGGGACGTCCTGAAAAAATTTTCGCCGCTGGTGGTGCGCTTCTTTTTGTTATCGACGCACTACCGCAGCCCGCTGGATTTCGACGACGAAAAGGTAGAGTCCGCCCGCCGGGGGAGGGAACGCCTCAAAAACAGCCTGCAACTGGTCGGCGAGGCCCTCCGCGGGCAGCAGCGCACGGAAATTACCGGCCGGGACCGGGACTGCCTGGCCAGGCTGGAGAACTTCCGCCGGCAATTTGAAGCGGCCATGGACGACGATTTCAACACCGCCCTGGCCTTAAGCTACTGCTTTGAGCTGGCCAGGGAAGCAAATACCTACCTGCAGGAAGAGACTGTTCCTGCTAAGGACGTCCTGACCAAAATCTCCGGCTTGTTTGCGGACTTCAACGAAGTGCTGGGGCTGTTCAAAACCGGTGCGCACGGGGAAATCGTGCTTACGGAAGGACCCGGAGCGGATGTGGAAGCGGGGGAAGCAGGGGAACTGGCGCAGTCCTTAATCGAACTGCTTCTCCAGGTCAGGCAGGAGGCCCGGGCCAAAAAAGACTGGGCCGCCGCCGACCGGATCAGGGACGGCTTAAAAGGGCTGGGGATCGTCATTGAAGACACCCCCCAGGGGCCGCGCTGGAAAATACAGTGATTAGGGTTTAGAAATTAGGGATTAGACCATCATGCCACTTTCGTGGCCAACAGAGATCTAAATGGGCGGCCCGCCGTTCGATTTGCCAGGAGCGACATATGCTTAAGGCGCCGGCAACGAGACACGGCGCAGGTGAGGCAAGCGAACCGGCAGCGCGAAACGCG
>DAISHP010000431.1:0-2056 GCA_036822475.1 Bacillota bacterium | reverse complement strand
TACTGAACAGGGTTTCTTAGTTCAGTTTTTCAAGGAGGTCGGTAAAGAAGATGCCTACGGTGGTGTTGATTGGCGCCCAGTGGGGAGACGAAGGGAAAGGTAAAATCACGGACTTTCTGGCGGAAAAGGCCGATGTGGTCGTTCGTTACCAGGGGGGAAACAACGCCGGCCACACGGTAGTGGCAGACGGAAAGGAATTCAAGCTGCACCTGATTCCTTCCGGCATCCTTTACCCCGGCAAATTGTGCCTCATCGGCAACGGCGTTGTCATTGATCCGGCCGTTTTGATCGCCGAACTGGAGAACCTGGCGGCGCAAAAGATCAGCACGGAAAACTTGCGGATCAGCCCCCGCGCCCACGTCATTTTCCCCTACCACCAGCGGCTGGACAGGTGCGAAGAAGAACGCAAGGGCGCCCGGAAAATCGGCACCACCTGCCGGGGAATCGGACCGGCCTACATGGACAAGGCGGCCCGCGCGGGCATCCGGGTGGCTGATCTAATTGATCCCGAAGAGTTTCCGGCCCGTTTAGAGGACGCCCTGCAGGAAAAAAACAGGCTGCTCAACCAGGTTTACGGAGCGGACGGGTTCACTTGCGCGGAAATCCTGGCAGCCTACAGCAACTACGCTGAAATCATCAAGCCATACGTGGCGGACGTTTCCATCATTGTCAACGAGGCCATCGCCAGGGGCCAAAACGTCCTCTGTGAAGGAGCCCAGGGGACCCTTTTGGACCTGGACCACGGGACGTACCCCTACGTTACTTCCTCGCACCCCGTGGCCGGCGCCGCCTGCCTGGGGGCCGGCTTCGGCCCGACCAAAATCAACCGGGTCGTCGGCGTGGCCAAGGCCTACATCACCAGGGTCGGGGAAGGGCCCTTTCCGACGGAATTAAAAGACGCCCTGGGGGACCAGATCAGAACGCGCGGGCACGAATTCGGCACTACCACCGGCCGGCCGCGGCGCTGCGGCTGGTTTGACGGGGTGGTGGCGCGCTACGCCACCCGCATCAACGGCCTGGACTGCCTGGCCATCACCAAGCTGGATGTCTTGAGCGGCCTGGAGAAATTAAAAGTGTGCACGGCCTACCGCTACCGCGGGGAACTGATCACCGAATTTCCCGCCACTTTAAAGGTGCTGGCCGAATGCGAACCCGTTTACGAGGAATTCCCGGGCTGGGCGGAGGACATCAGTGAAATTCGCCGCTACGAAGACCTGCCGGCCAACGCGAAAAACTACCTGGCGCGGCTGGCGGAACTGGCCCGGACACCGGTGGCTTTAATCAGCGTTGGGCCCAGCCGAGAACAAACAATTGTCACGCAGAATGTGTTTTAGTAAAGGCACAAAGTTTTCCAGGCACAAAGGCACAAAGTTAAAATATTGTCGATTGGAAGCGGAAGAATTATTTTCCTGAAGGCCGTAATAGCGAAAACTAATATGGCACGTCGTCCTGTTTTCCTGCTCCTGCGGGCAAGTCCTCCGGTTTGGCCAGGTTCATAAAGCGGGTAAATTCCTTTAAGAAAGCCAGCTCCACCACCCCGGTGGGGCCATTTCTTTGTTTAGCCACAATAATTTCGGCAATCCCCCTTTTTTCCGTATCCGGGCGGTAATATTCGTCGCGGTAAATAAACATCACCACGTCCGCGTCCTGTTCAAGGGAATTGTGGACTACAATATCATTAGCCACAAAATTATGATAGTCTGGGACCTCAAGATCATAAACTTCCTCAACCCCGGCGGGCTCAATACTGACCACCTGATCCCAATAGATTTCACTTTGGCTAAGCTTTAGTAATGGTTCGCTATGCACAATTTTCCCTACCTGGTAGGCACGGACACGACTTAGATTCGATTTATAAAGACCTGTTCCGCAATACGAAACCCCCAACATTGCCTGCAACGCCCGTTGGCTTAAACCAACCTCCCGGCGGGCGGGTTCTGCCAGAAAGCGCCATACCGCAGCAGGAACAACATCATTGTTTGGAATGTGCCTTCGCTCGCAATAAAACTCTTGGATCGCCTGCAATCGCGCCTTTTTTGATCCTATGCAACCGATC
>DAISHP010000430.1:0-2058 GCA_036822475.1 Bacillota bacterium | reverse complement strand
GAATATTAGCTTTGCGCCTTTGTGCCTGTTACCTTTGTGCCTGCTATTTTCAAGGGAGTTCCCCCACGAGAACGCTCGTTCTCTTCATTGAATTATGAAAATGAAGCCCTGAGGCAGGCATAATTTCCCGTTGTGCTTTTGTGCCTGTTGCCTTTGTGCCTACTATTTCCGAGAGAGGAGACAAAAGGATATGATCGGGGCGGTATTGATCGTCGGCGCCGGGATCAGCGGCATGCAGTCGGCTCTCGACCTGGCCGAAGCCGGCTTTAAAGTCTACCTGGTGGAAAGGTCGCCGGCCATCAGCGGAACCATGAGCATGCTGGATAAAACCTTCCCCACCAACGACTGCTCCATGTGCATTCTTTCGCCCCGCGTGGTGGACTGCGGCAATCACCCGAACATCGAGATCCTGACCTGCTCCGAACTGGTCCGGCTGACCGGGGAAGCCGGTAACTTCCAGGCAACGGTTAGAAAACTGCCCCGCTACGTAGACGTAAGCCGGTGCGTCAGCTGCGGGAAATGCGCCCAGGTGTGCCCGCAGGAAGTTCCCAACGAATTCAACCAGGGCCTTGATCAGCGCCCGGCAATTTACAAAGTTTACCCGCAGGCCTACCCCAACGCCTACGTCATCGACAAAGAAAACTGCCTGGAGTGCGGCAGCTGCCGGGAGGCCTGCCCGCGTCAGGCTATCGACCTGGAAATGCCGATCGATATGGTCACGCTTTCCGTGGGAGCGGTTATTCTTTCCCCCGGAGTGGAAATTTTCGACCCGGCGAAACGCGGGGAATTCGGCTACGGAATTTACCCCAACGTGGTCACCAGCCTCCAGTTTGAACGAATGTTGAGCGCTTCCGGACCTTACCAGGGGCACCTGGTGCGCCCCTCCGACCACCGCGCTCCGCACAAAATTGCCTTTATCCAGTGCGTGGGCTCGCGCGACCCGGCCCTTGGCCATAACTGGTGCTCCAGCGTGTGCTGCATGCATTCCACCAAGGAAGCGATCGTGGCCAAAGAACATCTTCCCGGTTGCGAAACAACCGTTTTCTGCATCGACGTCCGGGCCTACGGCAAGGGATTTGAGCAGTATTACCAGCGCGCCCGGCAGGAATACGGGGTTAACTATATAAAATGCATGATTTCTTCGGTGAAAGAACTCCAGCAGACGAAAAACTTAAGGCTGCGCTACCGCCTGGCGGATGGAAGGGTAAAAGAGGAAGATTACGACTTGGTGGTTCTGGCGGTGGGTCTGCAACCGCCCAAAGGTTCCCGGGAACTGGCCGCCGCCGCCGGCATCGAACTCGATGCGTACGGTTTTTCCCGGCCCCGGGACGGCAACCCGGTTTTCACCTCCCGGCCCGGCGTATTTGCCAGCGGTGCCTTTACCGGCCCCAAGGACATCCCCGAAACAGTCATCGAGGCCAGCGCCGCGGCGGCCTACGCCGCCCGTCTCTTAAGCGGAGCCCGGGGGACGCTGGCCGTGACCAAAGCCTTTCCCCCGGAAAGAGACGTTTCCCGGGAAAAACCCCGCATCGGGGTCTTTGTCTGCCATTGCGGGGTGAACATCGGAAGCGTCGTCGATGTTCCCCGGGTAGTCCAGTACGCCAAACAACTGAAAAACGTGGTGCACGCGGAGGAATTCCTTTTCACCTGCGCCCAGGACAGCATCGCCAAAATCAAAACCCGGATCAAAGCCCGGAACTTAAACCGGGTTGTGGTGGCCGCCTGCACTCCGCGCACGCACGCCCCCCTGTTTCAAAGCGTGCTCAGGGAAGCGGGATTGAACCCCTATCTTTACGAGCACGTGAACATTCGGGAGCACTCCTCCTGGGTGCACCGGGAGCAGCCGGAAGCAGCCACGCAAAAAGCCCGGGAACTGGTGAAAATGGCGGTGGCCAGAGTACGGCTGCTCTCCCCCCTTACCCCCTCCTGCGGAGAAGTAAACCCCAGCGCCCTGGTCGTCGGCGGGGGGGCGGCCGGCCTGAGTGCCGCCCTGTCCCTGGCTGGACAGGGATTTAAAGTATTTCTGGTAGAAAAAACGAACGCTTTGGGGGGAAATTT
>DAISHP010000429.1:0-2061 GCA_036822475.1 Bacillota bacterium | reverse complement strand
GATTACCACAAGGGTAACAAGGATGATTCCCACAAAGGACACGAGCAGCCTGCTGAAAAGGCTCCTGCCCATCATTCGGTCACCTCGAACCGGTAACCCTTCCCCCAGACCGTGACGATGTAGTTCTTGCTCCCGGGGCTTTTAAGTTTTTCCCGTAACTTTTTGATATGTGTATCCACCGTTCGGGAATCCACGGGGTATTCGTAACCCCAAACCTGTTCTAAAATTTGCTCGCGTGAGTATACGCGCTGGGGGTGGGAAGCTAAAAACCATAACAGATCAAACTCCTTCGGGGTGAGCTGGATTTCTTTTCCTCCGGCCTCTACCCGGCAGGCGTTCCGGTCGATCGATAGCCCCGGGAAGCGCAGGACGTCGTTTAGGCCGCCGGCGTACTTCAGGCGGCGCAGAACCGCCTTCACCCTGGCCACCATTTCCCGGGGGGAAAACGGCTTCGTTATGTAGTCGTCGGCGCCCAGCTCAAGGCCGAGGATCCGGTCAGATTCCTCGCCCTTTGCCGTCAGCATGATGATGGGCACCGTCAATGTTTTTCTGATTTCCCTGCAGACTGTCCAGCCGTCCAGTTTGGGCAGCATGAGATCCAATAAGATCAGGTCGGGAACGAAAGAGCGCACCATCGCAAGCGCTTTTTCCCCGTCTTCGGCCGTTTCTACTCGAAAGCCTTCCCTTCTCAAGTACACGCTTACCAGCTCGCGGACAGGCTCTTCGTCTTCGACGACGAGGATGGTCTCCATGGGCGATCCTCCTGATAATACTCAGCGCTTTTTCGCATTAAGTAATTTATACCAGGAATTTGTTACGATTTTGTGAACAAATTTCGAAAAAAGAGTAAACTATCAGCTCAAGACGATTCATTAACCCATTGTTCGCCGGGTTAATAACATTTTCCTGTTGTTAGAGACTAAAGAATGGATGATTTCCGTTCTGTTCTGCGGGAAACAGATTCTTTTGCGGAAAAAGCCGGGCGCTTTGCCCGGCTATAATTTCATAAACTTTTTACTTTTTGTTCACAATTTTGCCACAGGTATCCGCTATACTAAAAAAGAGGACGTCCGAAGGGAGGTGTTCAGCCGGCAAAAAGGGTATCCGTTTTTCGGCGCAAGACAGAAAAAAATTACGAGGAGGATGATGATGAAGAAAAAAATAGTTTTGTTCACCCTGGTCGCTTTTACCCTGGCCGCGCTTTTTGCGGGAGTCGCCCTGGCGCAGACTTCGCCTGCCGCGGATCAATCCAAGGTACCCGCGTTCTTCCAGGCTTTCCTGGAAAAACTGGCGGCCAACCTGGGCGTGGAACAAAGCAAGCTGGTGGATGCCGTCAAACAAACCGAACTGCAGATTGTCGACGAAGCCGTGCAGCAGGGCAAGCTGACGTCCGACCAGGCGCAAAAAATCAAGGACCGGATTGAGGAGGGCAATTTCTTCCCCATGGGGCATTTCCCCGGTCCTAAAAACGGCCCAAAAGCCGGATTCAGGGGAAAACATCTGGACGAACTGGCCCAGGCCCTGGGTATAAGCGCTGACGAACTCAAAGCCGAACTGCAGCAAGGGAAGAAGGTCGCCGACATCGCCCAGGAAAAAGGGCTTACCGCGGATCAATTGCGCCAGAAGCTCCTCGAAGCCAGGATCCAGGCCATCCAGCAGGCGGTGAAGGACGGCAAAATTTCGCAGGAAAAAGCCGACGAAATGATCAAAAAGCTTCAGAACGCGCCGCAGCACGGGGGCTTTGGGCGATTCGGCCGGCCGCCCGTTGAAAAAACTGAGTAAACAAATACATTCCCGCCTTTAAATCAAAAAGGAGCCAGATCTTCACCTGGCTCCTTTTTGGTGTTTGTTATGCTTTAGCGATCCTCTCCGGCGGGCCATGATCGGGTTTCTCTTTTCATTCAAAGCACGCCGGACTCCTCGCAAGACTTCCGCAAGACTCTTGTGAACGGAGCAAACAAAAACTTCCGGTTTGAAATCCCCCGGAAGCCTTGATTTAACTGGGTCTGGTGCGGCAGAAGGGACTTGAACCCCCACGGGCCTGCGCCCACAAGAACCTGA
>DAISHP010000428.1:0-2067 GCA_036822475.1 Bacillota bacterium | reverse complement strand
ACCTCTGTGCCAGGCTTTCACCCAACTGATCGATCAGTTCTTTTTTTGTGAAGCTGCTCCCCCAGGGTACGTTATATACATACCAGCAAACCAGAGTGGAATTACGCGCCAGATTGGTCCAGATGATGGCCCAGGTTAAGAGATTTTCCGTCCCCCATTCCCTTAACCTTTCTCCCAACAAGGTAATTTTGTTGCCCGCCACTATTTCTGCTTCCCGCAGCCACACCCGCATGGCCTCAAACTGCCTGTTGCCAAGGCTGTTTTTGTGCCACCAGTTTTCCGGATCACGAAAATACTCATCCAGCCAGGATTTTCTCATTCCAAATTGTTGGTACCTGTTCAACCCCTTCAAACCCGCACCTCCCCTGCTGATGGTTAAAGATTTGGCCGCCAGACACCCTTTCTCGACAAAAGTAAGGCAGGCCGCACAGTGAATACATAGCTCTTCGGCAATCCTTACCGTCGCGTTCATCTGCAGAGCCCCCGTCGGACATTCCACCGCGCACCCCCGGCAGTGGCGGCAGCAGGCCGTCTTGTTGGCCACGGCCCGCAAATGGCTCAGGAAAAAACGATCCGCCCGGTCTATATTCTTTAGGCTAACTTCTATCCCCTCTTCGTGTCTTTTAATCCGGAAAGGGTAACCAAAGGACCCGTTTTCAATCCTTCCCCGACCATCACCCTCCCTGACCAGGGGCCCCAAAGTTTTCGCCCACTCCAGCCACTCTTCCCTGGGGTGGCGGATGAAAAAGGTGACGGTTTTCTTTCCGCTGGTTTCCAGCACGCCGGTCCCCCCGGTATCCAGATCACGGCCCCCGGCGCGCACCCTCCATTCCCTTTCTTTTATGAATTTTTCTATCTCGTTATCAGGAATGGTTTTTTGATATGCATAAGCTCTTAATATAGTTAAAAACTTTTCGACGTCATTTTGATAGACTAACCAAGTTATTGAATTTGTCCATTTTGACGCCAAAGGACATACCGCACATCCTACCCTGACCAGTCCGTAACGGTAGGCCTGGTTAAAGAAAATGTTTCTGGTCAACAGATAAAGAAAAATTTCTCCGCTGTTCCAGTTTAACAAAGGACTGGCGTTAATCTGGGTATTGTGCTTGCTCCCTTCGGAAACCAGGGAATACTTCTGCCGCAGCAAACTTTCCTCCCAGCGCACCCCGTCAAAAACCAACGCCTTTATTGAAGGTTTACCCACCAGTTCCTGTAAAAGTAATAACGTCGGAACAGATTTGTGCACGGTACAGCACCAGCGGTGAATTCTGCTGGGCGGGCCGAATTCCTGCCAGGTGCTCACGGCGTCTTTTGCCGCCCGGGCTGTATAAAAAGAAAGGTGTTTCCATTTTTGCCGGGCCGCCTCAAAAGCATCGTAAGTTGCCTTGATTTCCATGGTGGTATCACTAAAGACCACCACAAATTCATCAGGAGAGAGCGCCCTTTGCATAAGGTCAAGGAGCACCAGGGAATCTTTCCCGCCGCTAAAAGCCGCGGCAGCAGCATCCACCTTTGGCCGGTACTTCTTATAGGTATCCCAGATAGATTCTATGGCCTGCTGAACCAGGCCTTCCAGCAACGGGTAATTTTTCGCCAGCATGGTTTTAACATCTACGGGTTGGAGATGGAGACTTTTTTCATAAAATTCTATTTCTGGAGGTTCAAAAAACCCCCCTCCTCTAGCCTCGGCAACCAGTTCGCCCCGGTAGAAATAGCGCCGCCCCGGAGTGGCCCAGAGCAGGGGTTCCTTAACCCACGAAGAATATGACCAGTACCTGTTAAAACCCAGAAGATCTAGCTCCTCACAAAAAACGGGGCGCACTTCTCCTTTGATCGTCTCACTTTTTCTTTCGGTCAGCAAGATGCCCCCTGTCTCCCTGTCCCAGAGGATATCGTACATAATCCAAGACCCCATTAGTTTAAAATAATTTTATTTACAATCCCCTTTACCTAATTATTCGACAAATGGTTCTTTTTTCCTCCGTGTAAATAGTTTTTATTGACTCTTTTATCCCGAAGGATACTCAATGCGCTTAGTACATCTCCACATAATTAAGTATCCAT
>DAISHP010000427.1:0-2068 GCA_036822475.1 Bacillota bacterium | reverse complement strand
CCGGAGTGGCCGAACAGACCAATCTCCTGGCCTTAAACGCCGCCATCGAGGCGGCCAGGGCCGGGGAGCACGGGCGCGGCTTTGCCGTGGTGGCCGAAGAGGTGCGCCGGCTGGCCGAACAGGCGGCTTCTTCCGCCAAAGAGATCGGGAGCCTCATCGGGAAGATCGGCGGGGAAATTGAAGGGATCGTCCAGCTTATGCAGAACAGCGCCCGGGAAGCGGACAAGGGGCTGGAGGTGACCCGGCAGGCGGCGGCCGCCTTTACAGAAATATTGGACAGCGTAAGGGAAGTGGACAGCCAGTTGAGCGACGTGGCCAACGCCGCCGGACAGGTTTCCGAAGCGGTGCAGAACATCGCCGCATCTACGGAGGAGCAGAGCGCCGTTTTGCAGGAGACCGCCGGGAATATCGCTGCCCTGTCCGGCATGGCCGGGAAGCTGAAGGAAATGGCCGGCCGGTTCAAGCTCTAAAGGATCATTTCGCTGCGTGGCGCGGCGAATAAAATTGCCGTTGCGTTTTGAAAAATAGTCAGGGATGAAGCGGAGATGAAGGGAAAAGAAATAGCGAAAAAGAGCGGTTTTCTGGTGGAGCTGGCTTCCCGGGGCCTGTTTATGCGACTGCTGCTGATTTTTATGCTGGGGATGGGGTCTCTTACGGGCGCCCTTTTCCCGTTTTTTATCCTTATTGTCCTGGGATTGCCAAAAGGGATTGTTTTCCGGCCGGGTTTTGTCCTTGCCTGCCTGGCGGCAGGGCTTTTGGTGGGTTTTTTGAATTATCTTTTGGTGCGGGTATTGCTGGGCGTGGTCCTGAGCAGGCTGGCCGCTTTGGCCAGTCAACTGGCTCAGGGAGATTTGAGCAATTAGTGTTCCCGGAGCACCTCAAAAAAATAACTGACAATAACTGTAGGCGAGCGCCGTAATTTTTCGGGGCCAGGCCAGGCGGAGCCTTAATAATTTTGGAGGGGGGAAGACCTGGGACGTGGAGACGGAAGCGCAAATCTGCCCTTTTTTCCAGCCGGTGCTGGCAGTGGATACCTGCAGCATAAGAGGTTATGAAGTCCTGGGCAGAAAAATAACATCACAAGGCGTTGAGAGCCTGGGGGAATTTTTCCACGATCCGGCTGTGCCAGCAGAGAAAAAGCTGGAAGTGGATCGCCTAGTGCGCCGCAAGGCACTGGAGGTTTTTAAACAAAGCGGCAGGAACGCACGGTTATTTTTAAACATCCAGCCGAAGTGGCTTTGCCCATTTATGTTCCAGGAGCGAAAATTCCCCACCCTGGAGTATCTAGAAGAATTTGGTATTAATGCCGACCAGATTGTGGTGGAAATAAGCGAGACAGAATTCTGCGCAGATGTCGAAAGCCTTTCCAGGTTGGTGGCCAGATATCGCGAAGCCGGTTGCCGGATTGCCGTTGATGACGTTGGGCGCGGCTTGAACAACCTGGAGAGAATTATTGCTATCCGCCCGGATTTTTTGAAGGTGGACACCCTGCTGGTCAGAAAGAGCACTCAGGAAGAGTCAGCACGTTACTTGTTGGAAGCCCTGGGTTATTTTGCAGAAAAATCAGGGTTGAGTCTGATCCTTGAAGGGATTGAAGATGCGGAGGTGTTGCGGTTAGGACTGGAAATCGGTGCACGTTGCTATCAAGGTTTCTTTTTGGCTCCCCCGGCACCTTATTTGGCTGAAGGTGCTGGCCTCGAGGAGCTCATGAAACGAGAAATCGAAGGTTATATGGGTGATGAAATCCAGTGGTGTGCTGGACAATGGTGCGTAAGCGAAGAACTGGAGAGGATTCTGAAAAACCTTCGCTTTTCTGGCGCTGCTCAAAATCTCGACGAATACATTTGGTAGGCTCCTGCATTACCTGCCCGCGTATTGTTTTCGCATTTATGTATGTGATAGTTATGGCTATCAAAAAACACCTAACTTCACCCGTAATCCTGGTGGCGGGTGGACCGTTTCCAGTGAATATATCAACCGTAACTGGAGTTGGCGCCCATACTTTCTTCGGGGCATCACTTTTGCCAGCCGGCTAGGGAAAGGAATTGCTTCGGAGCCCTATTTCGAC
>DAISHP010000426.1:0-2075 GCA_036822475.1 Bacillota bacterium | reverse complement strand
TTTCCGCCAACCGGTTGCTCATAAACGGCGTTCCACCTCAGTATTCGCGCTCTTGGGCGGGTTCAGTGGGCAATCTGCTCCTTTCCTCCCGGAGAACCCGCCGCTTTGCTCATGGTGACCGTTGTGCCCTTGCCCGGAGCCGATTCAACGTGCAGCGTATCCATAAATGATTGCATAAAGACAAAGCCCAGCCCCATTCTTTCCGGATCGGTGGAATACGAAGGCTCTAAAGCCTTTTTCACGTTGGTAATCCCTTTCCCGCGATCGCCGACCTTGAGCTCCAGGGTGCCGTTGCTGATGGTCATGGTGATGGTGACGATTCCGTCGGGCCGGTTCTCGTAGCCGTGAATAATGGCGTTTGCCACCGCTTCGGAAACGGCCACCTTGATTTCCTCCAGGTCGTTTAAGGTAAATTCGAGCTGGGAGGCGAAGGCGGCCACGGTGACCCGGGCAAAAGCAACATTTGCCGCAAGGCTTTTAAACTCCAGTTTCGCCTGGTTATCCATCCCTTTTCCTCCTCAACCTGCCCTGGCGACAGCTTCTTCCTCGGACCTGTACTCCGGCATCACGGTCAACAGACCCGACAAATCGAGAATCCGGCGCACCTGGGGCTGCGCCCCCACCAAAGACACCCGCCCTCCTTGCCGGGCAAGCTTTTTATAGCGCCCGAGGATGACCCCCAACCCGGAGCTGTCGATAAAGGAAACCCGGCTTAAGTTAAAAACTAAATGATTTACTGAGTTCTTCACCAGGTTTTCCTCCAGGATTCCCCGGAAGCGATCCGTTACGCTTAAATCCAGTTCTCCGCGCAGACGGACAAATAAAGTGCCCTGCCTGTACTCCAGATCAAGATCCAGATCCATTTGCACATCCTCACCTGCCCTTTCTTTTCCTTAATTTTACGTGAATTTTTAGATGTCAGTTTAGATTTCGCTTTGAAATTATTTCTTCCTGCTATGTTACCATATATTGGGTTAAAAAACAAATAGAAAAAACAAAGCCTGCAAAAAAGAACAAAGGCCCCGGTTTATTTTTCCGGGACCCGGGACCGTAAGGTTAATTGTTCAATCCCGCATTGTTTAACCCCGCAAGACTTTGTAAATCTGTTGCCACAGGGTCGCTTTGGGAACGTCGTGGCCGGCCACTAAAGGTACGCTTTGCACTTCCCGGCCGTTTTTGAAGACGCGGTAAACGCCCAACTGCTGCCCCTTCGCCACCGGAGCGGTAACCTGCTCCGGAAGCTCGAGGCGGGTGGTGAACCCCTGCTCCTCCCCCTTGGGCGTTACCACCGTCACCCGGTCCGCGGAAACGGCCTCCACCTGGTTGACAACGCCTTTGCTGACCTTCACACTTTTTACGTGAGCGCCCTTTTCCGCCACGATCAGCGCCTTGTAACGGGCAAAACCGTATTTATAGAGCTTGATCGATTCACGGAAATGGCTCTTTGGCTCGGGAGTCCCCAACACCACGACAATCAGCCGCAACCCGTCCTTTTCTCCGGAGGAAGCCAGGCAATATTTGGCTTCGTTGGTCCAGCCCGTCTTCCCGGCGTCGACCACCGGGTACCACTTGAGGAGCTTGTTGGTATTCCAAAGCTTAAACTTGCCGCCCCGCAAATCGTATTCGTAGACAGAGGAAAGTTTTTTAAAGAGGGGATACTTCAGACATTCTTTTAAGATGACGGCCATGTCGTACGCCGAGGTATAGTGGCCGCGCGCAGGCAGGCCGGTGCAGTTGGCGAAGTGTGTGTGCTTTAAGCCCAGTTCCTTCACCCGCTGGTTCATGGCCTGCACGAACACTTCCTCTGTACCGGCGATGTGTTCGGCCAGGGCCACGCTGGCGTCATTGGCGGAGCCCACCGCTACAGCCAGCAAAATTTCTTCCAGGCTCATTTCCTCCCCGGGTTCCAGGTAAATCTGGGAACCGCCCATTTCCCAGGCGTTTTCGCTGGTCACCACCCGGTCCGTCAGCTTGAATTTGCCCTTTTCCACCGCCTCCACCGCCAGCAGCAGGGTCATGATTTTGGTAACGCTGGCCATGGGCAGTTCTTTGTCTTGCTCCTTCGCAAAGAGCAC